>JAISRQ010000156.1 GCA_031273545.1 Holosporales bacterium | reverse complement strand
TCATAGGTTATATGTTCAACCAAATTGGAATAACATCTGCCAGTTGGATCGTATAAGTTGATTAATCTACATTGCTTCAGTGTGTCTGGTTCGTCTCTTATCACGCATTCTATGCCGTATTTGTCTCCCAATGCAGCACATCCCCTAAAAATCTTGCGTGCAGCCCTACGATCTGGTCCACTCATTAGTTTGTATACAGCAGGTAGTACAGTAGGAAGCATGTCACTTATGATCCTTTGTCCTTCTTCTACATTTGTTCCATTCCAAAGAACACATCCAGCTCCATGTATTAACAACCTTGCTGCCTTAATTTTTATAGGAATATCACCTTCTTTTACTGCATTCATGTAATGCGTCATCGCTTCTTTTCGTTGTTCATTTCTCTCTTTTTCATCATTTATAGCTTCTGCTGTTTTTTCTAATTCGATTCCAGTACGTACCTCATGAGCTTCTACTGACTCCCCTAGATCCACACATCCTGCAGCTATAAGCGGGTGACATCCAAGAGCACCACAACATTCGAAAACGTCTGACGCTGCATCGGTCTCACCTCTTCGCTCAAACGCTAATCCCATTTCGTATATGGCGGGGGCGATGACATTCACCACGCGACGCAATATCTTCCGGCCTTGTTGGATGCTAATTCGCCTATCTACTAATAAATTGCCTATTTCTAGTTTTTGTGACCATGTTCCTACTTCTGCAGCTTTTCTGTAAAGCTCTGCTACTATCTCTAGTTCCTTTTCTCTTTCCAAAGAAGTAGGAACATGGTCACAAAGTCTACGATG
Source organism: Holosporales bacterium (assembly GCA_031273545.1). GTDB lineage: Bacteria > Pseudomonadota > Alphaproteobacteria > BNTO01 > BNTO01 > JAIRNK01. Next base: position 4,408 of record JAISRQ010000156.1, on the reverse strand, counting down.
CGCAAGTTTTTCGAAAATGTCTTCCCTTAATATATCTGCTTCTTCGCGCAACCTTGCCGAATATTGTTTTCGCTGCATCAAAGTAACTTGCAACGGAACTTCTTGCTGTGCGTTCAGGCTTGCTGTCATTGCAGTTATACCGAAGGATGCAGACTTGATAAGTTTATTTGTTTTCATACTGTTGTTTACAAAAAATTCCAACCCCTGTTAGGGTAATGCAATTTGAGTGGAATTACTAGACTCTTTCCTATAGAGAGTATTCGTTTCATCTGTTCAAATACCCTGGAGCGGTGCTCTACAAAAGTCGGTAGATTTTTGCAGGGAACAGGACACTGGAAGCGTTGATGCAAAAATACAAATTTAAATTACGTGAAAGCAACCCCTAAGTAAACTTCAACTTATTCGAATCATATTCGACCGAACTAATCTTATGTCCAGCCGCAGTCCCATCTTTTTGTTGAAATATTTGTATGTCATTCTCTTTTGTTGATATTTGCGCATATACCACAAGATATTGGATATTTTGCTGGTACCTCAAAAAGCGAACGCCTCCAAATGTTATCTTTTGCAGCATTTCATTTTTTTCTTCCGTCCACCCTAATCTTACAACAATCAGCTCCTTAACTAACTTTCCACTGTATAGTTGCTGTTCAATTTTGGGTCCATGCTCTCCATTTGGAATAACGAATATTAAGTCAGAACTTTTTACGGAGCCAGAAGAAAATAGGCTCCCCGCTAAATCACCATTTACATAGCGGCTAGACTCCGAAAACCAGCCAAACAAGTCGATGTACGTGTCGAACGCTTCTACGGTCCCCTTACACAATGCGTCAATCGAGATCATCCATTCCGGCGAACGAGACACAATTGCCGACGAATGCTCGTCATGCACGCCAAGTATTGTCGGGATTTTGATGCGAGTCCTTCCGGGCGTAATTATCAGTTGGGACATGTAAGCGCGTTCTCCTATAGTATTCCAAACAAATTATAGAAATTCGCTGTAGTTTGCGCAAACACAACTTCTGGCTCAACATTCCTCAGCACGGCAATGTGTTCCGCCACGAACCTAGTATACGCCGGCTCATTGCGTTTACCTCTGTACGGAACAGGGGCCAAATATGGTGCGTCCGTTTCAACTAATAGCCGGTCGAGTGGAACGTAACGCGCAACGTCATGTACTACGGGGGCGTTTTTAAACGTTACAATTCCCGACAACGAGATCACGTAACCCAAGTCTAAAACCTTGCGAGCAATGTCTACACCTTCGCAAAAACAATGGAAAATGCCACAAACGTTCGGGAATGCAGCTACAGTTTCAAGCGTATCAACTATCGCATCGCGAGTATGTATGTACACGGGCTTGTTATATTCTCCTGCTAAGTGAAGCTGGTACTCAAATACTTTTTTCTGAGCATTTTTTACAAAACTGTCAGGAGAGTCCCTATAGTCGAGACCAATTTCACCGACACCTATTACGGGACTGTAGTCTGTGTTGCGATCACTCACATTAGAAAATGCATTCCTATACGCAAAATCAAACGCAGCCTCGTCCAGCCCCAAAGCATAGTCCGGGTGCACTCCAACCGTCATGAAGCAACAGTCTTTGTGTTTTTCACAAATGGAGTACAATTGCTGAAAATCGTCAATTTGCGTACCGATTGTCACCATTTTTGTCACATTATTGCCTTTAGCTCGCTCTATTACCAAATCTAGGTCGTCGTATGAATTCAAATGGCAATGCGAATCCACAATATATATAGATTCTTCTACTGTGTGTTCACTCATCATTTTCCTCCGTCACCAACGTGAATAACCGCCCTGCTCGTGTATACGGGGAAATCATATCTGTCACTTCGCCTCTACAGCTAATCATGCATGAAATCCCCGTATTTGCAACACGAACCAAGGGAACCCCAGCTTCTACCGCGCGCAATCGATCTACAGCTAAATGTTGCCACATTATGGGCAGGGAAAACCAGCCATCGTTTAATATCTGAAGAATCCATTTTGTAGTCATGTTTTGGCAGCGGTGAGCGCGCTTGTTTTTAGTGGCGTGATTACGAGATGCCGCGCCAACTCTCCCATTATTTTTACTTGGCCCTTCTCGTTTTTTCATATTTTTCAGCTCCTTTAATTTATTCTGCACTTCTACTTCGACCTGATTATTATAGTTTTTTTTTCGTTTATGCATGAACTCAGAACAAATTTGCGCCTCAAATAAAGGGACGTCATTAATGCGAATTTGTCTCATTCCATTTCCTGGAGTGCAATCAACACTATCTAACATCCGGTTAAAAAACTTCGGAAAAATATTTCGGAGCGGCACGTACTCTCCAAACGGAAGAAGGGCGACCTTGTCGTAAACATGCTCTACCTTTCGTTTTGATACAATAAACATGCTATTGTGCCAAGTTGACGTGCCCTTCTTTTTATCAACTCTATCCGCTCCAAATATTAGTCTATTGTTCCCTAGTACTTTTTTCACTTTTGCTAAGACATCAGCTTTTTGGCCAATCAAATGAGTAAGCGCTGTTTCTGGCCATATGATGATCTTTGGCTTAGTTGATATAGCTTTTTTAGTTTTATTAGTAAGATCTACTATATCCTTAAGGATTTCATTGCTGTTGTTGCGAATAAGCTTATATTCTTGGGACATATTTGGTTGAATGACCAGCAATGGCGTACTCCTTCTGCAAGCCACAGATTTATTCGATAACGTAATCCCGCCAAACGCAATAACTGCGCTTATGGATATTGTAGACATGATCTGCAACGGTTTGGAACGCTCACAAAAAAACGAAAGTAAAAATAAACACCACAACATTGATAATAAATAAACTCCGCATGGACGTACTATTTGAATAAACATACGGCAAATACTTATGTCCTCAAAACTAAAAAGATGTGCCGTTAAGTTCCATGGAAATTGTAAAAACAAAAAGCTACGTCCAAGTTCAAATAAGAACCAACACAAAACAAGGGTAAGGGAAAACAATGGGTATACCAACGCTCCACTTGACTTATCTACACTTAAACCTTTTTCGTTAGTAACGTGATCAGAATTATTTAAGGGGATTCTTGAGTTATTTTTACCGGACTGGGCCTTGGCGAGGAATGCTTGCTGGCCCATGCATAACGCCCCAAGCATAGTTCCCCACCAAAACGCTAAAACACATAAACATGGCAAAAATAATAGAAGCTGCTGCACAACGAGGAATGCCTTGTATATGCCAAATAAAGATACGCCAATGAATGAAAATCCAAAGAAGAATCCACAGTTGAACCCCGGGAAGAAGCGCGATGGAAAGATGTATCTAAGGCCTGAAGCTAGCGTGGTATAAAAATTGCGGATGGGCCGGAGCACAGCAGATATCCAATAAGGCATTGATAATGGCGAAGTAGAGGATAGTGATGCAGTCTCGAATGACGACGAATTAGAAGATAGCAATGATGAATAAGGCCCGCATGAGGCAGGCCCCGACGATGGTGCAGGCGCCGCGATTGCATACACATGTATTCTCTGAAGCGATTTCGCAAAACCGATAAACCCAATGGACGAAATAGTTATTCGAAAAATAAATGAATAGGCTTGATGTTCCAAAAGCGGCGGGTAAAAACCAAAACCATACAGCGCACCACAAACGCCACAAATTAAGTACAATTGCGTTTTCGAGTTGCTGCCTGCATTTCCCCCTAAATGAAAATTGATTTTATGAAGGAGCCAAAGCACGTTTTTACAAATTTTATTTTTCGCATTCATTGTATGTCACCTTCAAGGTTACAAACGTCAATAACTTTTGTCCCATCCGGAAGATCTGCTTTGCTTTTTTCCATCGTTTCAAGCCAGCGAAAGCTTTCTTTCTTTTTGTGTCCATTATGACTAGCGCCAGTAGTATCTTGAACAACAATAAAGGTGGGATGTCCGTAGCTGCCGATCCTTTTTGTGATTGACTCTTTGTGGGGTTGTAAAAGTTTTCCCATGTCGAATTTTTCACGGCAAAATATTCTGCGTATTGCGTTTGCTTCTGATCTGTTATTGCTGCTAACAAATATTGATTTATTCAGTGTTTCATTAAGAGTTTCCATGGTTTTACGGGATCTATCATTTAACGTTTTAGAACCAAAACTAATATTACCAAATTCTTCTTTTGAAGAGATTAAAAACAATTTGCATGGCTGTGATTAAAAACAAGGTTGTTGTTTTTTTGACTTAATTTCGTTCGCGGGTCAACTCAGCATTATCTACTTAGCTCTAATGTTGCTTAGGTAAAAGATACGACCCGCAATCATATAACATCACTTGTTGTCAAAAACGCGACCATTCTTGGTTTAGTTCGCGAAAAAACTTATACTGTCAACGCAATAAAGGCATGTTCCATCTACAACAACTTACAAGTGTATCCCTGGT
>JAISRQ010000111.1 GCA_031273545.1 Holosporales bacterium | reverse complement strand
GATCGGTGCGAACAATCTGATTTATAAACATTGCTATATCCAAACACAAACTGACTGCTTCCCTTAGGCTGATTTTAAGGAATTGATAAGAAAAATAGAAGAGGTTTCAACAGGGCCATATGGTTCTTAACTTGCTGAAGATGTATAAAAACGACTTTGCTAAAAAAGAATCTATTAAAGGACTAAGGCAAGCGGCGGTGTGGAATGATCAAAAATTGAAGGGCATCATTTTTCATAAAAAAACGAGAGGCAGCCCCGGTCTGAAATGAGTACAGACTTCTTAGGCGAACAAACGCTTACTATTCTTTAGCTTATGGTCCACGATCACTGATCTCCCCTGGTCGTTCTGAACTCGCGCAAAAATGACGACTTGACTAATTTGTAAAAAAAGTAAATGATTACAGTAATTGTAGGCCTGCTTGGTGGAATTGGTAGACACAACAGACTTAAAATCTGTCGACTTCGGTCGTGCCGGTTCGACTCCGGCAGCGGGCACCACGATGTGTAGAGAATCTGTATTATAGCAAGATATCGAGGTCCCCAATGAGTGCGGGGATAGAATGTCATGAAACGAAAATCAGGGAACGAAAGGGATTGCTCCTTCAAATCCCCCGTGTCAATTTGGAAGGGGGTATAGATGTTGTATTCTGATTGTTCAATCGAACAGGTTATTAGTAAGGCAAGTTCTCTTGCCCAGGCGGTGTTGTCTCCCACTTGTATATTTCTTTGGGGGGATTTAGGTGCGGGGAAGACGACGTTTGCGAAGTCGTTTATTCGTTCGTACTATGACGACCAGTCTGTTGTCGTTCCAAGTCCAACCTTTACGATAATTCAAACATATTCTGCTCGTACGCCTGCGTCTCAACAAAATATAACTAAAAAGCGCGTATCCTCCCTCCCCAAAAAAAATTACGAACTATCTGGTCAAACAAACACTTACGATCCTTCAGTTTCTGATCCGCAATCTTTGGATACCCCGGTGTATGATATTTGGCACGTTGACTTGTATAGAGTAAAGGATATAGAAGATGTTTTTGAATTAGGGTTAGATGAAGCAATTTTTCAAAACATATGCTTAATAGAATGGCCAGATTGCATAAGACACATTAATGTCGCAAATAAAATAGAAGTATTTTTCGAGATCACAACGGAAGAACGTCGCTCTCTGAAAATTTGTGAGTGATCATGCTTTCTCTCAAAAGGATTGCGGACTATCTGGACGAATAAACGCACAAGCCCTCAGTTTTTGCATGTGCCCCCAAGGGCTCAACGTGCTGAAACTACTTAGCTCTGTCAAATCCGCAATCACCTGGAAAGTAATAATTTCCAAACGCATCATCAGCGTACACACGAACACACCTTGCTACAAAAATCGAAAACATCGCCATTCTTTTCGCACTTTGACCAGGGCAACGGAATATGCTTTCGAATAAAGCGTCCCAGCGTAAAACGCGAAACACTTTCACTAATAATCATTTTATACAAAATAGACCTCCATATAGCTTCTACGTCAAAATTAGGACAACCATAAGGAAGATTAGTAAATGGGTTTTGTCCGACTAACAGTGGTTCCGAAAACGGATGAATATCTATATATTCACGTAGCGGCCAACATATTTGCAATATGCGATATCGTTCTTCTGGAGAAAGAAGAGAGGCGTACTTTAAGTATTTCGAACGAAAAATTTGAACAATCAAATTCTCCGTAGGCAACCTTGGTTTTATTATTCTTAAAGTATTATTTAAACATATTGGAAGGAACGAACAACGTGGAGACAAAAAGTCGTGACAACATGAACCCAATACGTGTGCTGAATCATCGCTCGCTTCTGGAGCCATTACATCTATTATAGTAAATGTGCGCTTTGAGTCATCCCAAAAACAATTTGCTTCATGAAAATCTCCATGAGACATCCCTGCCCTGCTTAAAAATTGGTACGTTCGCGCTCTTGCACTGAACGCAGAAATTGCCAGTTGATGCGTCGTGGGATCCTCAATTGCATCCGAGGTAATTTGGCTAAAAATAGTTCCAGGCGCCTTTCGCATAAGTTGTAAACATACCCACCGTCGGCGAAACTGCGCAAAGTACTGAAGCCTGTCCATGTCCTGGCGAATATCTATCACAGGAGAAAACGTTCCATCGTCTAAATAGTGAATTGCCACACAAAAAGGAAACGCGTACTGAAGGGAAAAATCGCGGTCCCGATGCAAAGATAGGATGTCGTCATCAACAATGGCTCCGTTGAACATTGCCGTCTTAGCGAAATATTTGTCATAGGCAAGTTCTTTAAAACAGTTCCAACCGGATACTTTTATTATGTAAGAGTACTCATCATTTGTGTGGGCTTCAAATATATACGGGCAACCTCTCAGGGTGTGAACCAACTCACACGTGCCAGACACATTTTGCCTGCAGAGACGCGCAAACTGCGCTGCTACATCGGTAGAAATAGGATAAATCTCATTTCCCACGTAATAATTAGATAGCCACGAAAACTCCGTCGTCGTCATACTATTAAAGTCGTACGCAAACGAACCGTTCCCTACGCACCTGTGTTCTATACTAAAAAAGTTAATGCACACAGTGCTTATGAGTAAATTCCTTAAATGATTAATAACCCGCCTTCCTGTGGTCATAGCCATGCAAGAAGACATTGTAATAAAAGCACGTCTCATTATTACCTCCGATCAAACAAATACATTTATCCTTGATATTTATATTATACCGTCTGTGTAAATATTAATCAATTGAGGACATAACCATCAGGGGTTACGCACGAGAAACTTGTTTGATAACGTCCATTAATATTGTTTTTGCACATCATATTTCGTTTCGAGCAATTCTTTTCAGCTTTTTGTGAACTTTCGGATTTATTAAGGAACATCGCCTAAAACTGCGGGCGCAACATCTAATTCTTAATCAAGGGGATATAATTGCTTGATGATCCCAGTATTTGTTGAATCTCTTTATATCTTTTATCTTTTGCAATGATTATTGGCGAGTCTTCATCAAAATGACTACCTTTGCTCCAAAAAACTTTTGCCCCTTTATCTACCAGCATTTTTACAATTTCTGGACAATTCGCCCTCACAGCCCTCGTTAGCGGCGTTATCCCATACTGTTCACGCGTATCTACTTCTGCGCCATTCTCGATGAGCAATCTAACTATTTCAATATATTCTGCCCTAGAATGTTTACTTTTTGTCTTTCCGTACGAATCGCACCACCACCACCCACAACTTGCGGCAACAGAAAGCGGCGTAATACTCCAATAGTCTTCGCATTTAATCGACGCTCCAGCCTTTATCAGCAGCGTCACCAACTCGAGATTCCCAATCGCTGCAGCTATTTGAATAGGGGTCATAGACTGCATCGCTAGTCCGCCAGCATCTACTCACGCGCCATTACTGATAAGAACTTCCACTAAATCTACATCTTCTTCCAGTACTGCCGTTACTATTCGATAAATATAGTTTCATCTCTCATCTTCTTCGTAGAAGTAATTTTTATTTTTCTTCATTTTTGATTTTGCAAATATGTCGAGTTCTTCTTTCCTTGTTTTCTCTATACTTTTCGTAGAAATAGAACATGAACACAGCAATAGTAATGAGCTGCAATAAATATTTATTTCCATTTTTATCTGCGGCTCCTAATAAAATTCCCCGTAACAATTCCCGATTCTTTTGGGGGGAAATACAAAAATAGCGCAGAGAAAAGAGCGACTCCATCTCGGATCACATCTTCTCTACTGCGCTCAACAATAAAGGTTATAGAAAACTACCCTTTAATACCTAGCCTTCTTTTGTTAAAGCTAAGAACTTCTTGTTCAATCCAAACACCGACAAGAACCACAATGTCGCAATAATCAATATAACCGGCCCAAGTATCGGCGTAAGCGATAACAATGTCGCCCCTCCTCCTGCAAAAGACAGCAGCCCGGAAACAATTCCCGCACCACCAGACTTTCCTAAGCGGCCACCGACAACTTCAACTGCGGCTTGTCCTTTGCTCTTAAGCTCCGGGTCAAGCGGAATATATGCCATCTGCTTAGTAGAATCGAACAGCGAGTACTTTGTTCCTTTCGAACACACATTTTGAACCAACCCAACAAACACTGTCAACATAACAACACTAGTTGTCATTATTCCCAAGTTAATCGGCACAAATGGCCCAGTCACACGCGTATAATTCAATAGCAAGAAGAAAACCGCACTTGTCCCTAAAAACATTAGCGGCGTAATTAGCGCGGCCAAACGCCAAGAGCAACGACGCAAGATATTCATTCCTATGAACGTAAACAATATAGTAAACAACCCTGTTGATGCACTCAAAATTGCCATCATGTTTTGGTAATCATTTCTATCTGGGAAAGCAATCTTTAACTGGCTCTTCCAAATTAACTCAACGCAAGGCATACATATGTTGTACCCAAGGACAATCATAAGCAATAGACCCAAGTACGAAGACTTAAATATACACTTAAAACTCTCACCGATTGATAACTTCAACTTAGCTTTCTTCGCCTTTATTTGTGTTTGGTCAAACAAGTTTGGATCCGTTAACACATTTTTTTGCATCCAGTTATAAATGTACATTATGGTCAAACACCCAAAAATGATACACACAGTAATAAAGGCTAAGCTTTGGACATATCCGTCACTGTACCCCAAAGTTGTCCCGCCATCTCTTGCGGCTTTTCCAATTCGCGAACCAATATTAAGGCACCCAGCAGACAGAATTAACCCCAAGTTTCCAATCAAGCCATAAAACGCGTAAAACCGTTTCGACTCGTTTACCTTTGTCGTCGCATTAGCGAACTGCCAAAACAGCAACCCGATAGCCACACTTCCCCAAAGCTCAGCCATGATGTAGTACAAACTATACGTCCAATTGGCAACGGCAACAATTGGCCAGAACAACGCGCTTGGCAAAGAGCTCCGCCACGCTTCAATCGTCTCGGGCGAAGCATGTAGAGTTGGCCCCAATGGGCTTAAAACGAACCCAAACAGCGTAAAAAACGCCATAAAAAACAATACTAGCGTGTAAAAAATCTTTTCGCTGCTCATCACATTTGCAAGTTTTGCGTAAATAATCATAAAAATCATTGCACAAGGAAGCACACCAAATAACTTCAAAAAGCTCAAAACCTCCGCTCCGCTTTTTGGAGCATTTACCACGAGCACATCTTTTGAGTCACGCATTAACGTGTAGTTAAACAAAATGAACATCATCATCAACCCCATAGGGACGAATTTTTTCATTTCATGGTTATGTATTGGCCACAAAATGTTCCGTAATCCCGTAAATTCCTGGGTTGGCTGCTCCACCTTCGCACTCATATATTTTCCTCTTTAAGTTAAATCTAGGCGTCACTGGAAGTGACATAGACAAACGACTTGCGCACGATTTTTAAATACGCGCATGCCACAATTGATCAGACACGATCGGCACAAACCTTTTGTATAACCTATTCAAACGAACACATCTATCATTATAGAAAATAGGAGGGAAAATATCAATATCAGGTAACTAAGTTTATCAAGGTTGGCTTATAAAAAAACTACAAAATTTTTGCAAAAAGCGATGAAAACCTGGATGAATGGCGACAACAAATCACGAGAAGAAATCTATCAGACGTCAACACTCAATGCAATGCCTCACAACAAACTTATTTCGGACATCATTTGGATGAGCTACTTTGCATTATATCCTCCATTATTCTGCCCTGAGCATGAGTGCAGGGAATATTGCAAATAGCAGGCTCATAGTTTAGATTGGAGTAAATTGCTGGTTTTACGAGAGAAGAGTAGTGTCACAAGGTCTGATGAAAAACAAACGTGGTGTCGTTATGGGAGTAGCGAACGATGCCTCTATTGCGTGGGCTATAACAGAAGCGTTGCACAAAGAAGGGGCCGAAATCGCGTTCACGTACCCGAACGACGCAATACATAAAAGAATTACCGCTTTGGCAGAAACTCTTCAGCCTGAAAGCCTGATTTTAAAGTGCGACGTTTCGCAACAAGATGATATTCCGAATGCGTTTCGACAAATAAAAGAACAATGGGGCTCTATAGATTTCGTATTGCATGCGATTGCTTTTTCAGATCGGCACCAATTAACTGGGCGATACATAAACACCACTAGGGAAAATTTCTTGAATTCGATGAACGTGTCGTGTTTTTCGCTAACAGAAATTTGCAAAGAAGCAAGCGCAATCATGCCAAATGGTGGGGCAATCCTTGCGTTGACATACTTAGGTGCGAATAGAGTTATTCCGCACTATAACGTAATGGGAGTAGCCAAGGCTGCGCTAGAGTCGAGTGTACGCTATTTAGCAGCAGACCTTGGTCCGCAAAACATCCGTGTTAACGCAATTTCCTCAGGGACGATAAGGACAGCAGCCTCATCGGGAATTGGGGATTTCCACTACATTATGAACTGGAACAAGAACAATTCGCCTTTGCGACGGAATGTGTCCGTGGAGGAAGTAGGTAAATCCGGACTATATATGTTGAGTGATTTGTCGTCCGCTGTAACTGGAGATGTCCATTATGTTGATTGTGGGTACAACATAATTGGCATGAAGGCGGTAGATGCCCCAGATATTGTAATAGAAAAATAGAGCTCTGGCGGTTTTCGAAAGATATACACCGGGAGCCCCAAATATTGTGGGACATAAGACGAAGAATAGTAAGTGTTTTACTGTCCCAAAAAACATACTGTCTCTCCCGTCAATAACTTTCTACTTTTCGCCCTTGTCTTTTTTCTGAATATTATCAAGGGAAAAAAGCCTCAAGGTGCCACATCAGCAAATGCCAAGCTTGGATCAAAAGGTTTGCCGTTCTTCAACATTCCAAAAATAATGTTGCTTAATTTCC
>JAISRQ010000128.1 GCA_031273545.1 Holosporales bacterium | reverse complement strand
GAGAACGGGAAAAAAGGGCTGACAATAAACAGGTACAAGGGTTTGGGAGAAATGAACCCTGAGCAGCTATGGCAGACGACACTTGACCCACAAGCGAGGACGCTGTTGCAGGTGAAGATCACGCAAAATGAGGAAGCGGACGATGTCTTTTCGATATTGATGGGGGACGTGGTAGAACCGCGGAGGGAGTTTATTCAGACGAATGCGGATAAGGTCGTCAACTTGGATACGTAAGTGATTTAGAAAACTGCATAAAAACGTTGAATATCGAGCATGACGAGCGAGCATGTGAGTTCGTCTGAATTTTTTTTTCTCTTGACTTAAGGTTTTTGTGCAGATATTATTCTCCTTGTTAGATAGATTTCAAAAGAGAATAAATTATGTTGTTCAAAAAGTTTTCAATATCATCCTTGCTTTTCGTTTCGACCTTGGGAAGCGGGTTTAGCGCAACTTTAGCAAGTGAACCTCTTGTCCCTGAGGCTCAACGAAGTGCGCTTCAAAGGTGCTTTGATCTAGGCCTGAGGTATGGTGTTAGTTTTTGTCCCGATGTTGACCCCATTTGTGGGCGCGTCTTTGACTTATGTGTACAAGATGGAAAAAGAGATGGGGGTTGCCATACCATTTCGTGCGAGAAATGTCTTGATGCAATGTACTATTCTGCACAGGTAAGTATTGCGCTTGCCAACACAGCGTTTCTAGAGGATATGAGAAAGAAATTTGCGAAGATGGATGTAAATGCTGATACCATGGTAAAAGTAAATTCTTACACGCGTGAAAACTTAAAAGCAAACGAAGAACGCTCAGGGTATTTGTCGGAAGAGCAAGTGTCATTGTTAAAAGGTTGCATGCACTTTTTCGAAAAAAATGCTGAAATCATGTCAGAAATCGCTGCGCAATTGGATAAATATCGTTACGATCTACTAACGTTTCCCCTTCAGTTCTTTGATACAATAGGCGGTGTTATTGAGTGCATGAAAGAGAATCATGTACTTAAAAGCGATGACGATGAACGTGGCATTCGTGGTCTTTTTTATTCCGCGCTATTATCAGAGTTTAGTTGTTAATGAAGTTGTATATACGCTATTCAATAAATCTATATCTCCATCTAGATATTGCGAACGAAGACGAGCGGGCGTTTGTGGTTCTTTAAATTTCGGTTCGCATTCACTAGGAACTTTGGGATAAACTCACTCCCTAAGTAATTGCGAACTTTTTAGTGACCGAATACTTGGGATTCCTATCGTTTCGCTCGTAGTCATTGTACTTTCCGAGGGCATATCTGCTCCAAAAATGATCGCTGTTTTTTTCGTTTAATAAACGCTTAACTACCCAATTTCTGGTCTGTATTCATTGGGTACATTGCGAGACACTTCCCACAAGTTAAAATTCTTTATTACAAATCAATACGCATTACTGCTGGCGAGAGCCTGTGGGTTTTCACAAAATCGCCTCCTTCTCGTAAGCGAGCATCTGTAAACACATTGAATTATCTAAACATTGTAATAAAATATTGCAATAAAAATATTGCAATGATAGATTGCAAGCTGCAGTGGAAAATTTAGGAGTATGATATGCAAAAGTATCTTGTTATGTTTTTTTTGGGAGCGCCTGCGTGTTTAGCGTTCCATCCTTATCGAGGTTCCTGCCTGGGTCGCGCGGGCACCGGCTTTATTGAGCAAGGACCGCCTGCGTCCCCGTCCTACGCCGATGTTTTGAGCCGTGTTCGACATCTACACGAAGCTTACGGCGTGGAAGTAGATGAAGGAAGATACTCGCCTGATTCACCCGATGATAGGATTAAAAAATCCTTGAATGTGCTTAAATCGAAGGGCTTGTTACCTCTTCCTAAAAATGACAGTGAAGAGGTGAGGTATGCGCAAAACCTTAGTATTGACAAACTTGAGAGCTGTGTTCCTCAAAAGGATAGCCTTTTTGATACGCCATTGAGGGGCTCTACTGATTTAGAGCGCAGGTCGTTTTATTTTCAAAAAGTGTCTACTGCTGTTGCCTCGTTCTCTCATTACGTCATGAATAGGGCGGATAGGTGGATTTATTTGTTGGAAAAGAATACGGTTAAAAATAAAATTCAATATCGCGGAAGTCTTGTTGATCTATCTTCAGCTAGGGCGGCTGTGTCATCTTGCAGAGGAGTTTGGGATGCGGCGTTGATTTATGCTGAGGGTATGCGCTTCTTTTTATTGGCGGGTCTAGCTGACTACGCTAGTAAGATGCGGAGCCTGTACTTTGAAACGTTGGGCATGGGGACGTTTGTGCCGGTGGATAAAACTACTCAGCTTTTTGCGTCTTCTGTTTTCGCGCGGTCGCTCGGCGATATGCACGCTTTGGCTGGAAAAAAAGGTTTTATTATTGAAAATCCTCGAGAGTTTGGCATAGGAACAATACCTCTGAATGTGCGCAAAGAGCTGGGTACGTTGGATGGGATAGTGTCTGAAGCTGTATGCAAAGATGGGTTGTTTCCTTACCCGTCGCTTTGTCATGTAATACAAGTTCGCAATGATATGGTAAAAGGGCTATTTGCGGACGTGATGGATGCGTTGTACGTCATAGAATGCGACTTGCCTAGATCGAGTGTTTCGCGGGAAGATTCGTCTGACGATATGTTTGCGGGGCGACCTCCTAGCGAAACGCGTAGAGGCGTCAGAAATAGGATGTATAACGAAACAGGAGACCGTGATGAGGTGCTGGGCGTTGGTACGCGTTTTCTAGAACAGTTACGTGTCAAATTGTTAGAATTAAGTCATTTGATCACTGCCTGCCAAGGTTTTGATGGAAGAGTGTCCCTATTTGACAGATTGCTCATACCAACGTCGATCGAGATTTACAAAAAAATGGAGAAACTATCAGATGACGAGATTGGGTTCATAGGGCGTTATGCCCGCAGCGACGTATGGAGATCACCACGGAGCTTTCGCAGTGTACTGGGGTTGGGGGTTGCCATTGATGGCATGGTTATGCCTGAGTACTGGGGGAGGGGTAGTTTTGATTCACTTTCCCGACTTTTAGCAAAT
>JAISRQ010000097.1 GCA_031273545.1 Holosporales bacterium | reverse complement strand
ACAACTTACCAATATAACGCTACACAAAAATTTATTCATACGAAAACTCCTTAAAAAACGAACTGGAAAAATGAACAAGGAAAAACAGTCTCGTTGCTCAAAAATCTAATACTGCCCCCTCCCACACACCAGGCTTGTTGGAGTCTATATAAATCTGTAACGCGACACAAGCTTTTTGAAAAAGACTGATGTTTTTCAGGAAGTTTTCAAAAAAGACATCTAAATATATGCGAAGCCCCTGGAAGTATTGTGACTAAAAAGCTGAAGAATCACAAGAGTTTGGTCGCAAAAAAATCTGTAATCTTTTGAAAAATGGATACATTATTGAACAATAATGCGGACAGGTTTTTTCTTTTACATCCATTGCCTCTTTCCTTTACAGATAAATTCATTATAATAAATGACTAGCGTCCAATTAACGATTTCGATATAATGTAGTTAGTGAAGGGATTATTGTTATGCGAGTCTCATTATGAAACATCAGCAAATAACGACATTATTATTAGGTGCATGTTTGTATGCGAACGGGGTAGCGAGTAATCCTGCACCAGGGGAGTCGACCGTCATGAGTGTAACGAACGCTGTGGATATACAAAATGTATTAAGGCAATTTACGGGAGGCGACGTCCTCATATTGTTTGACTGCGATGATGTTTTGCTAGCGCCCGCTACTCAAATTTTTAGACGGGACCCCAAGCACACGACAGAGAACAAAAATGATTTTGGACGATTATTGCTGCAATCAAATCCAAATATGTCAAAAGAGGAGTCATTGGCGCGAAGTCAGACCGTTTTGGCTACGAGTCGAGCTTTCCTTGTAAGCGAGAAGATGCCTGCTATCGTGGAGGAGGTGCAAGCAAGCGGGACTCCATGTATCGTGATCACGGCACTTCCGCCCCGCCCTGCCCCTTGTATGCCAGATCCTGTGGAGTGGCGTAATGGCCTTTTGAGTAAATTTGGTTTTCATTTCGAGAAATCTTGGCCCGACACGCCTGATGTGGTGCTTGAGTCAGCAGAAGGCGTGTACAAACCTGTGTTTAGCAAGGGAGTGCTGTTTTGTGGATCAACGTCGAAGGATAAGTCATTGGATGCGTTCCTTACCCACGTAAAAAAAGAGCCAAAGGTAATAGTGTTGATTGATGATAGTATTAAAAATATTGACGCAGTAAACGCGTATTGCAAGGCGCATAATATAAAGTTTGTAGGAATTCATTATACGGAATACTCAAAACACGACTCTGTTCTTCCTTCATCTTGGGAGCGTTCGGAATTTCAAATGAAAACCCTACTGGAGCACGACATTTGGCTGCCGGATGAAATCTTGCCAATAGAATTTTCTTTGGATTGGCCCGCGTTGTGTAAAAAGGCAATTGAAAAGAGGAATGTTCCAAGCACCAAAGAACTGTTAAAGAGAGTTGATAAGAAAACCATGTCGACACAGATGCTTGAACTTGCAGAGCAAAGCGGAGACAAGGAAATAATCGAGTGCGTAACGACATGGGCACGAGAGGCCGACTCCAGCGCTGATCCTCAAAATTGAAGGGGGTTACTAGTGATGACGCGCGAGCAGTTCGACTGCGTCCTCCCAGATGTCCTCGTGAATGTCCTCAATAGAGCGGCTTGCATCGATTTTTTTACAGCGTGCAGAATTCTTTCTTAGTATATCGAAGTATCCTTCACGAACCTTTTGGTGAAACTCCATATTTATACGTTCGAATCGGTCCTCTTTTACCTCTACGCTAGAAATTCTCCTATTAGAGCGAGCCACCCCTTCAACGGGGTCTATGTCCAATATGTACGTGCGATCCGGAACAAAACACCTCTCCTTTTCTGCCTCATCAAATATTTTGTGAATCGCATCAAAAAAACTCTCAGGCAAGCCACGAGCATACCCTTGATATACAATTGATGAATCGAAAAAGCGGTCGCACACAACGACGCCCCCTCTCTCTAACGCCGGCAAAATCGTTCGCTTCCAGTGATCATATCTCGCCGCGTAAAACAACAGCAGCTCCGACACCGGAAGCCACCGGTCCGTCTCTCCCGTCAACAATATTTGCCGAATCGACTCCGCCCCCGGAGACCCCCCTGGTTCGCGCGTCTTCACGGTAAGCAACTCAGAGAAATGCTGCTTCAGCCTGTCGCACAACTTGGCGCATTGTACGCTTTTACCGCTTCCTTCGCCCCCCTCAAGGGTTATAAATAATCCTGCACTGACTTTCGTTTCACTCATTAGCCCTTATCCCTCTTTTTTTTCATATAAAATCATGCTAGACATCGATCTCTAAAAATGAAAAAGGCACAAAAAATACCTTACTAGGCTACATTTTAGCATACATACCCACTCAAGATTAGGAAGTTCTTGAGCAAACAAACGCTCGCGATGTTTGAGTTTCTAGCTCACAACCTTTGGATACCAGTACGCTCCATGAATATCGGAAAAACATCAAGACAAATAATGAGTTGTGATTCTAATAAATTCGCATTCATTTAGATAATAAGTATAAAGGCGCCAATAGCGAATTAATGCGACAATTGCTTGAATAAAGCACACAACCCCCTAACCTGGTCGACCATGTCATCGGTGGACCCCGTAGACCTCGCATCGTTCAACGCGACAAGCGCACGTCCCGCGTCGTCCTGACTAAGTAAATCGCACTGCTCCGCCTGGCACACAAAAATAACCCCTTGTGCTCAAATATCGAAAATAGGCGTTCCTGCTGGAGAAGGTCGCTTTTCTTCCAGTACGTCATCCTGCAATACGTCAATTAAGCAGGAACCACCTGCATTTGCACAAACGCATTCTACAAGGCCCCCAAAGATCGCGGGAAAAGAAAACAACAAACGCAAGCGCTTGCTGCACTCGTAATCCCGTAACCTTTTGGGGAGTAGGAATAGCAACACGATCATCCTCATAAGCTCCATCTAAAAAAATTAAATGGCAACTTCGCCCCTTAAGATCGTACTAGCTTGTCCCGCAATGCTAACTCTTTTTGTATCCCTACAATACGACAATTGCAAGGATCCTCCACGCCGCGAGAGTTGACGCGCCGTGAGGTAGTCCTTCTTTAGCACATTCGCCCAAAATGGCGTAAGCCTACAATGGGCTGAGCCACAAACAGGATCCTCCGATATTCCCACTTTCGGCGCAAAATATCGCGACACGAAATCGTAGTCGTGGTGGCTATCAGCCTGAGCCGTAACGGAAACTGCCCGACAAGGCAACATCTTTAGCCTCTCCAAATTTGGTACACAATTGGCGACCTCATCCTCTGAAGATAATACGGCAATATATATGAGGGAATCCTTTAATACTTGCTTTATTTTGACTTTACTCTCTCCTTCATTAAATATACTCGCGACAGCGTTTACCTCGCTTTCAGAATCGCACACATCAAAGTGAAGGACCGGAAAATCCATCACAAGCCACGAACTTTGTCCTTTTTCTTCTTTTCTCACAGTTAACAGCCCCGCTGCAGATTTAAACACGACAAGTGATCCTATCACAAATTTGTTCTCTATTAAAAAGTAAGCAGCCGCTAATGTCGCATGCCCACAAATAGGAGCTTCGTCTTCTGGTGCAAACCAACGTATGTGAAACGTGTTTTCTGATATCTTTTTTACAAATGCCGTTTCCGACCAATTTAACTCGAACGCAATATTTTGCATAACAGCATCTTCGGGAAATGTATCAACGACGCACACGCCTGCAGGGTTCCCCTTAAACGGCCCATCCGCGAATGCATCTACTAACCCCATTGGGCATCTCAGTAACATAATCGTTGTCGCTTCTAGTTAGTAAACCAAAAATACCTTTCGCAAAGGGAAAAGTTCGCCCTAGCAAGACCCATAACCACACACGAGTGTGACACGAAAAAACCCTTCATCACAACATTTTTTTTATTTCTTCGTGAAAACACAAGTTGCTGGCCACGATACCCTTGCGCCACCGTGCCACCGCGCCTCCGGCTTCTCGAACAATAATCATCCCTGCAGCCGCGTCCCAAATCATCGCTTCTGCCTCAAAAAACGCATCCAAACGCCCCGACGCAACAAATGCCAAGTCCAAAGATGTCGCCCCAAGCTGACGAAGGGCCCCCACTCTTCTTGACACATTATTGAGCCTTACAGCACCGTCTTCTACTCCGCTGTACCCGTACGCACCACCGGTTCCAATGATCGCCTCACCAAGCACTCTGTGCCCAGATACACGAATCCTTCGATTGTTTAAGTACGCACCGCGCCCCTTTTCGCCCCAATAGAGCTCGTTCGTAACAGGGTTATACACTACGCCAGCAATAACCTCTTCGTGATGATCGATAGCGACTGACACAGAAAAATGCGGGATTCCGTGCAAATAGTTAACCGCCCCATCCAGTGGGTCGATCAGCCACCTGTAGCCACCATTTTGGTCAAACTTCGACCTGGGTTGAGACGCCGTTATTTCGCCCTGCCCCCTTATTAATATATCGTATTCCGGGCGTGCCTTGGATAATTCGTCCAACAAGAGCTGCCTCGCATACCTGTCTGCTCGCGAGACAAAATCTCCGAACACTTTTGCAGATGCCTGTAATTTTTCCAATTCCCCAAAATCGCGAATCAGGCCATTAGCTGCCTTCTGTACAGTTAAAATCATAATGTTCATCGCAGCAGATGAACGAGCAGAAATACCTAACATCGTGAAATAAACCTGTTGTAATCGTTGCTATTACTCTTTTGCACGCTCAACGTAGCTCCCATCAGAAGTGTTGACGACGACCCTCATTCCAGAGTCGAT
This sequence comes from Holosporales bacterium, assembly GCA_031273545.1. Classification (GTDB taxonomy): domain Bacteria; phylum Pseudomonadota; class Alphaproteobacteria; order BNTO01; family BNTO01; genus JAIRNK01. Next base: position 4,210 of record JAISRQ010000097.1, on the reverse strand, counting down.
GTGCTGAGGAACCATGATCCTTACGCCATTATCCAAAATTGCAGGCTTGTACGATGAACTCGCTGTTTGGCCCTTTACTACTGGGTCAGCTTGCTCAATTGTCGCAATGATTGTGGCTGGAAGCTCAGAACTTAGAACCTTCCCTTCATGAGACATAAGCTTAACGACCATTCCGTCCTGCAAAAATACAGCAGCACTCCCCAGAACACTTTTGTCCAAATAAATCTGCTCAAATGATTCTTGGTCCATAAAAACAAGGGAATCACCCTCTGCATATAGGTACTGATAATATTTCTCATCAAGGTATATTCGTTCGATTTCCCCAGCAGAACGAAAACGCTCATTCAGCTTGGTTCCGTCCAGAACGCCCTTAAGCTCGGCTTGAATATATGCGCCGCCCTTTCCTGGCTGAACGTGTACCATTTTTACGACGACCCAAAGGCGCCCCTGATGTTCGACAACATTGCCGATCCTCATTTCATTCACACCAATCTTCATCCACGCACCCTTTTTTTTGACGACCCAAAATTTACCATGAAAAATATTTTTTTTATTTTTTACGTTTGTTTTTCTTTTCAACATCGAATAGTAGCGGAAGAGGGACTTGAACCCCCGACACGCGGATTATGATTCCGCTGCTCTAACCAACTGAGCTACTCCGCCAGAAAAACATTTTAAGTGTAACGATGAGACCCCATACATGTCAACTAGGGTAATTACTATATGAATAAAAATTTGCTAGCCTTACACTGTAGAGGTAGTAATTTACTCGAAAGTAAATAAGGCGCTTATGTCGAATTCGTTTTGTTGTATATGTTTATTGTTTTTAACGTGTTGTAGTTCTTTGAAAAAACAAGATATCCCCCAAGCAGGAGCAGGCGTATTACGTACGAAAGTAGAACGTAATGAAATAAATAGTGAACCTGTCAAAAACGAAGCACCGGGAGATGAAAGCGTTAAAAAGGAAAGTTTTGATGCACAAGCTAAAGTAATAAAGCAACAAGACTTAGTAAAATTTACGACTCCAGCAATTGATGACAGTGGAAAAGATTTAGAGGATGAGAATGACCGAAATTTATCAAAAGTAATTGCTGAGTCAAGCGGTCGTACGGATCATGCTACGAAGGAGCCTGACGCTAAAGGTAAAAAAGCGACGGGGTCAGATGCAGTGGGCACCACAAATCCTGATAAAGCTGGTAGCGATGTAAGCGATAAATTCGGGGCTCCTGGTTCCGATTCAGCAAAGACAGGTACTGAGGTACCATCAGTGCCCTCCCCTCCCCTTGCGGCGAAGAAAACTCCAACATTACAAGATTCGCAAACGACAAACATTTCAACAAAAGGAGAGAGCGAAGCAGACACATTTGCGCGTTCAGCCTTATCAGTCAATACCGTTGCACAACAACTTGCAGCGTTAGTACGTCCATCACACCAAAAATTAAACCCTAGCGTTGTCGAAAAGTTTATGACAACGACTGCGACTGGTTGGAGCAAGCTAAATAAGGCAGCGTTTGCGCCACTAAATAACTGGAGAAATAAAAATATTTCGCAAGTAGACGGAGTTGCCGCGCGAGTGTTTTATCCGTTTGGGGGTCCAGACGCAGCTTACGTTACGCAGCTGTTTCCAAATGCTTCCGAATATATATTGATCGGCTTAGAAGCGTCGGGGTCAATAGATTCAGCCATAAACATCGTATCCACAAGTGAAGGGCTGACACAATTCAACCACGGCATGGAACATTTCTTTAAAAAGGGGTACTTCGTGACAAGCTACATGGGAAAACAGCTCTCTGCCCAGAAAATGGGAATAATTCCCGTTGTCATGTCCCAGTTGGCTCAGCTAGGGTACGAGATTTTAGATGTGAAAAATGAGTCAATCTCGTCTGATGGAGCAAGAAGGAACGACAATACGGGCTCGATTAAAATTATGACGATACGTTTTAAGAGGGCGAGTGATAGTGGCGCCCAAGATGTAGCGGCAGCTAATTCGCCGAGTGAAGGACAAGATAAAGTTCTCATATACGTGAGGTGCTCCCTTGATAATGCGAACGAGGCGATTTTGAATATTTTCACTAAATATCTAAAATCTAAGGATTTTGTAACATTCATAAAGAGTGCATCATACAAATTGCACGACTTTGAGCTGTTCTCAAATATGCGCGCATTTATTCTTGCTAATTCGAAGGCTATACTGCAGGACGACACAGGCATTCCTTATAAGCTATTGAATAAAACTTTTGATATTACGTTATTTGGATATTACGACAAACCTACTCTTAAGGTTTTCCAAGGGTACAAGCAAACGGATTTGGCCGCAGCATACAAGACACAAAAGCCGGATCCATTGCCGTTTTTGTTTGGGTACGGATGTTTAAATGCGCCATCTAATCTGTTGCTAGCAATTGCAAAGGAGGGATAAGAATCCGCGACTGTGACACAGTAACAACTGCAGAGGAGGAGTAATTTGAAGGAGGATTTTTAGAACCACAGGACCCCCTGTCGCGGGACGAAACAAAAAAGGAATTGCCTAGATAAACTGGTCAAAGCACTTTATGGTGTTATCTATCACCGCGTCAATTTCGTTTCGTTCGGCCTTTGAAAAGTTTGATAAAACGTAGTCCTTCACCATATCTTTGCTTGCGGGCCGTCCTATCCCTATTCGCAAGCGTTTATATTCGCATGTGCCAATTGCCCGGTGAATATCTCGCAGCCCATTATGTCCATTCGGACTTCCGCCGAGCTTTAATTTCGCGCCCTGGGTATCGAGATCGTCGTGAACGACAAATAGGTCGTCGGGAGCTAGCTTAAAGTAGCTCATGCATGCGGACACCGAGGTTCCGGAGGCATTCATGAATGTTTGAGGTTTGAGCAGGATCAGCCTATCTATCGCCCCGCTTTTGCTCGTCCCATTTTTATCCGCCCCGCCTTTTGTACCATCGCGCTCGATGCACAAATTCTTGAGCGAATCACAATCTCGAGAAAAATTAGCAGACTGCCTTAGGTCCACTGCGGCAACTAAGCCAGAAAATTTATTGACCCAGGAGTTAACTCCTAATAGATCCGCAAGCCTGTCAACAAACATAAAACCCACGTTATGGCGAGTATTCGCATACTCCGCCCCAGGGTTACCAAGTCCTACGCACAATAAAGGCACAAAAAATCCGTAAACAAATAACAGCGATTATTTGATTTTTGCTTCTTTAAAAATAACGTGCTTCCTTGCAATGGGGTCGTATTTCTTCAATTCGAGCTTTTCAGGCCTCTTGCGCGGATTCTTAGAACGAACGACAAAATACCCGGTCCCAGCACTACTTATTAGACGGATTAAAACACTTGCGGACTTTGCCATAACGAACTCCTACACGAACTACAAAAACGAAAAACGAACCAAACAACATAAGCCAGGGATAAACTTACGAGAAATACAAAATGGAGCGGGCGAAGGGATTTGAACCCTCGACCCCAACCTTGGCAAGGTTGTGCTCTACCACTGAGCTACACCCGCTTCCCTAATATAGAGAGTACTTATTCTGCGCGACTGATGCAAGCCCTTTTCTCATATATATTTTTATCCCTTCATCAGCGCAATAACTTTATCCTTCCCCGCCTTTACCCCAGGTTGATTAAATGGATCCACATTCCAAATAGTTGCAATAGCTAGCGTCTCCAATATAGAAAACATCATCAATTGTCCAAGACTACGTTCATCCAGATTCTGAATAAAAATATTTCTGGTAGGATTTTTATTCTCAATTAACGTTTGGAGTGTAATTTGTTGATGTGCTGTGAAAATTTCAGCCATAGTATGCCCGTTCAACGATTGTGCAATTGGGTTGCCTACTCCGTTTGCCCTAATAGGTTGCGTATGCGGATGATCCCCTACAGAAAGGATCGTAAAGTACTTATCCACCGGGCCATCAACATAAAGCTGAAGTTGAGAATGCTGGTCGATCGTTCCAACTGCAACAATGGGAGTCGTTCCATACCGCTTACATTCGTTATAATGCTCTGGGTCGTAATTCTCCCTCTTTCCAACGCTTTCCGCCCACAATTGGCGAAACCACTCAGCAAAAGGCCTAAGTCGTTCGGAATAACAAAAGAGTACTGAAATGTTTACCCCCTTAAGGAATAAATCATTTTGAGTAAAAGCGCTTACCAACACGGGGTTATCCACGGATGGTCCGTCTTTCAAAAATTCAAAAACAGAATC
>JAISRQ010000091.1 GCA_031273545.1 Holosporales bacterium | reverse complement strand
ACGATGTTCAGTTGATTATCTAGAGCAAATAACGCGTTGGTACTCCCTTGTACAAAAATGCGATCAGGGCAAATTGTTGGGGCGGAACGAATTGTGCATCCCAAGTTTACCTTCTTGTGCACGGCTCCTGTTGCAGGGTCTAACAAGACCACATCCCCGGATGCTGCTGTTACGGCGAGGTGTCCTGTTCCTGTGATTGCAACACCGCCGATTCGCGCGGCATCCTCTACTTTCCTTGCCACGTCAGCACGCCACAAAAGCTTGTGAGTCGCCACATCAACAGCGAACACACGTCCACTTGATGTGCCGCCAAATACGACATTGTTATAAACGACTATATTAGAGAGCAACCGTTCTTTCTCAGATGATTCTCTTCCTACAAATACATCCCAAATAAATTTGGCGCCATCTATATCAAAGCACTGGTTGGATACTTCGTGCGTAAATGTTTCATTGGCTTGGGTGCAGTTTGCGCTCACTCTGCAATCTGGCATGCGTATTGGTTGCAGGAGGAGGGTCTTGTCCTCTGTCAACTCGGCTGTGGATGCGACCAGCGGTTCGCGGTGCCCAGGGAGTTTCGCTTTAGACGCACAACCCGACAAAAGGGCGAGGCACACTAAGGTTAGCGCTGATGTCACCATGTTTACGTACATTATATAAATCACTTTGCTCTCCCAACATATGTGGGATGATACCATATTGTGGGGAGATATCATATATACCTATTTTCTAAAGGATTGCGGAGTATTGGTAAAAAGGGTCGGGTTATAAAAAAATGCAAATGTGTGTACCGGGGTTCCCAAATATTAGAATATGGATAATAACAAGTGTATTCCTTCCTCAAAAACTCGTAATCATTTTGGGATGGGGTGTGCCAGGGTACCCAATGCAGGCTAGAAACTGGATAATCGTAGGTATTTTGCCTGGCAATAGGGCTAGAATTGCTGCGAAAAAAGGTGAGCCCGCACCCCACCACCACCCATAAATTCTAGCAGGAAAAAGTAAAAGAACCGTTAACCGCAAATTTACCGTTTTTTAGCATTTACGTTTCATTAATCTTTTTGTGATAGGCTGGATGGGTGGTGGAGGGGTACGACCTCCTTTTTACCGACTTCTTTTTATGCATTACCTTTACATATTGATACCCCAGGGAAATGCGCTAGAGCCCTTAGTTCGTCTTTTTTTATAAAATGGGGATGTTTTTTTTGCATTTTTTGACGATTTACTAACTTATTATTAAGTAGGATTGGTTAGATAAGTTCGGGGGCTGCATTCACTCTCCAAATGAATTCGCGCCGTCAATTCTTACGTACGTGTCAACCTTTATTTCACTCAAAAAATTATCATCGTGCGAAACGACAAGCATTGCGCCGGGGTATTTTTGCAAGACCTGGGTAACATGCTCGTAAGTTTCTAGGTCAAGATTGTTTGTGATTTCATCCAAAATAAGAAGTTTGGGCGGGTTTGCTGCAATTTGTGCAAGCGAAAGACGCGCCAGTTCTCCGCCTGAGAGGTTTTTTGCTTTTTCATTAACCTCTTCATTCTTACGAAAAAGAAAATCGTTTAGGTGATTACGAATCTCAGCGTGACTCCATGATGGTGCGGACTCCGAAATTATTTCCAATGCGGATTTTTCTCTGGGGAGCGTTTGATAGTGCTGGTCCAAAATGCCGATATCCTTGGGGGGCGGAACAAGCCATTCCCCGGTCTTAATTACGTTTGAATCGCCTAAAATCCCCTTGATTAGCGTCGTTTTTCCGCTTCCATTTTTCCCGGTCACAGCGACGCGTTCATTCGCTTGGATCGACACGTGTATTGGGCCTGCGATCGCGGCATCGCCGTAGTCAACGTAGCCGTCGCGAATGTATAAAATTGTTCCCTTCGGCGTCCCACGCGCCGCCAAATTAAATTGCGGGAGGATCACTTCAGGCAACCTCACCCCCGCGAGCTCGTCAAGTAAATTTTGTTTTTCTTTATCAATCTCCTTAAGTTTCGCTCCTTGGGATTTTTCCGCCTTCATTGCTTTCAAGTCACCAACAGATTTCATCCATTTTTTGTTTGCCATTTTTTTGGAGCCAGATGCTTTGCTTTTGGATATTCGTTCTTGTTCTTTCATTAGATTATCGTGAGCGCTTTGCTTTTGGCGTTTTAGCGACGCAATTTGATCTGACAACGCCCTATGCTGCGTTTGTCGTTCACGCTGATAATCGTCGTATTTTCCTTTAAAAATGGTAATTTTTCCGTTATCTATGTGCCATAGTACATCAACAATGTGTCGTAAAATATCCTTATCGTGTGTGACAATAATTAGCGTTCCGTTGTAAGCCCGCAGCATTCGCATTAACCCGTTTTTGTTGTCGCGGTCCAAGTGGTTGGTTGGCTCATCTAGCAGCAAGGCGTCGGGGTCGCTGCCTAGTGCTGTTGATAGCGCTTTGTTAAACCGTTCGCCACCACTACAATTATTAAAATTCGTAATCGTTTGTGGAATGTAAGCCATCGTAGGATCCGTTTCAGCGATCATCTTCAAAAGCGAAGATTTTCCACTTCCGTTGCGACCAATAATAGCGATGCGTTCGCCATGGGGGATTTTTGTGGAGAAATCGTCGAAGCAAACTTTATGGGGAAAAGATAAACTAAAATTGTTTATACAAATTGTATTAGCCATGACCCCCCCCTATACCCACGCTTCAAAAGATTACGGACTTTTGAGCCAGTCAAACGCTCATGATTCTTCATATTCTGGTCCGCATTCATTGGGGACTCCGGATTGTTTTTATTGAAAATCTCTATGTTTGTCCGAAAAGCATTAACCCTTCCCGTAAAAACAGTATAAACAGCATCTTTAGCGATATCTACACCTTTATAAAAAAATAATTTGCCTATCCTTTATAAGTCGCTTCTCTATTAAACAGACGAATAGATAGCAAATATATAAAAAAATATGGCATATTGTCTAAAATATTAGAGTATGTAAATATTACTTATAGACTGTATTTGTTTGAGAATAATACGTATGAATAGATCTGAAAAGTTCACATTAAAAGCAGTGTTGCTTGGTTGTTGTGCTATCGTTTTTAGTCCCGCTGGAGAAAGCGCTGCCAATCCCCAAGGGCAGGTTATGCCTTATTTTCCTCAGCAGCAACAGATGCCCCCTATGCAGGGTGCGTATGGAATGTACCCTCAGCAAAATCCAATGATGCAACAAAACCCGATGATGCAACAAAACCCAATGATGCAGCAAAACCCAATGATGCAGCAAGGTATGGGGTACGGGTGCTCGGGAGGTTTGCCCCCTATCACAATGGAACAATTTTTAATAGCTGTCCTTTCTAACATTGCTGCCATCGCTGACATGCGAAAAACAATCACCGAAATGCGGGCAACGTTAGACCAACTTGCTCAGAAGCTGCTCCCACAACCAAGTAAGTAATGGCCACAGCTGCGGGCTTGCCCCCCTGAGCTCTGATTCACTGTTAGGGGTGATCTCGGTCATCTCGAAGGGGGAGTGCGTGTAATAGCCTTTCTCAACAACATTGTCCATTGCACGCAAGTTTCCACCATATTAGTGGCGGTTAGCAAAATCAGGCGGAGTTGTTGACGCCTCTGACGGACATGATGGCGCTTCTGGATGGAATATCTGAGCTAATATGGCATCCATGTCGATATTTATCTGCAGAGGCGGCAGAGGCGTATATTCAATCCTGGGAGAAGGCGTATTCAACAGACGAACAGATTCCTGAAAAAGGGCCTCTGCTTCTGGATCCTCGTGATACACCACCGATTCAAGTATCTCCTTTGCACGTTGTTCCGCCGTTTGCTGCTTTGCAAGTGGATCCTTGTAGCACACTGACGCAAGCATCTCCTCCGCACATCGTTCCACAGCTTGCTGCCTTGCAAGTTCATTCATCCGTTCGAATGATTCTCTTTGTTGAAAACCATGCAAAGCACGCTCTGCTTTTACTTCTGCTTTAATTTTAGCTATCTGTTCTTCATAATTATTACCCGCTACACAAAAATTTCCTGAAACAAGCGCGTTTATTAAAACTAAACCTTTTACTAGCGATACATTCTTCATATAGATCTCTCCTTATTGTTATTGTCAGTATAATTATTGTAGCCTAAACGTAACCCCTTTGCAAGTACTACGTTTCAGCCTTCCATTCAAAAGTTCACTGCCTTAAGCTTGGCTAGCTCCACTTCTTTTTGCTCCCTTAACGTAACGTCCTCCGCCCATTGTGCCGGCTTAGCTGCCTTATATGCTTCATTTTGGATCTTAGCAGCCAGCCTATCAATCTCACTCTGTAACGTTTGCATCTTTTTGTCAAAAACTGTTCTGGATATCTCATTCGAATATTTCAAATAAAATTCCTGGTTTTTTACAACAAAGCGAATTCCGCCATCAGGGAACGCATCCACCACTTCAATCGAGTTTAGCCGGCCCAAATTTAGTATCCAATGTGTATTGCGCGCAATGAATTCATCATCCTCCCCAGATATTACAAGTAAATCTAGCTTTTCCTTTACGCCGATTATTCCACGCAAAGAGCGAATTTCTTCTGTTACGGCGATGTAATAGTCGGTTAGCTTGGAAGTTGCATCATAACTTAGATTCGCATCTGTCCCGGAGCTAGTACCCGTCCCGCGCTGTACGCTAAGTTCATCAGCCCAAGGCTCTGTCAGCAACATCCCCCTAACTTGCTGCGTACGCGTAAACTCTTCCCACAAGAACTCCGTAATAAACGGAATAACAGGGTGCGCGACCTTTAAAAACTCAAGAAAAACAGCACATGCCGTTCTTTGTGTTTCGAAATCATTACACGACTTTATTGCCTCTATATAGATATCACAGAATGTATCTTTCAAAAATTTATAAATACACTGAGCGTACAAGTCGAATCTATATTCATTTATATGCAACTCGGACTGCCCTTTAAACTCAATAAGCTTCCTAACAATCCACCTGTTTAACGGCGCCTCTATTTCTCCTCCGTAAATATCGAACTCTTTCTCAAAAAAACACTCTTTCAATTCAATAAACTTGGCTGCATTCCAAATCTTTGTAATGAAATTACGCCCAATCTCGACTAATGATTCTCCAAGCCGTATATCTCTCCCGGGAATAGCCAATGTTGCCAAAGTGAACCTTAATGCATCCGTTCCGTATTTATTCATCAAATGAAGTGGATCGATCACATTTCCTTTGGATTTCGACATTTTTTGACCCTTTTCGTCTCTGACTAACGGGTTTATGTACACAGTCCGAAATGGCACATCCTTAGTGAAATACAGTCCCAGCATAATCATGCGCGATACCCAGAAGAAGATTATATCAAACCCTGTTACAAGTACGTCCGTTGGGTAATGTTTCGCCAAGTCCGCAGTCTTCTCGGGCCATCCTAATGTTACAAATGGCCACAACCCTGATGAAAACCACGTGTCTAGCACATCAGGGTCTCTCGTCAACTTCGGAACAAATTCCTTGCTTACCTCAAAGTACTTAGCTGCTTGCTGTATTGCCTCTTCCTCCGTTGGGGCGCAAAACATTTTGCCGTTTTCTGCATACCAAACAGGAATTTGATGTCCCCACCAGATTTGTCGAGATAAGCACCAAGGCTGAATATTCCTTAGCCATTCGAAATATGTGTTCGTCCATTGTTCTGGGATAAACTTAATTCTCCCGTCTTCAACGGCTTTTATTGCCATGTCCGCAAGCCTTTTCGTTTCCAAGAACCATTGGTTCGTTACCATAGGCTCAATCATCGCGCCAGACCTATCGTTGCGCGGCACAGAGTGCACAATATTTTCTATGCGCACAATCAGCCTCTTTTCCTCTAGGGCGTTCACCACCTTTGCCCGCGCGACAGAAACGGGCAGCCCTCGAAACTCTTCAGGGACTTCATTATTTAAACATGCAGACTCATCCATGATGATCATCATGGGCAAGTTGTGACGTACGCCTATTTCAAAGTCCGCAAAGTCATGCGCTGGGGTTACCTTAAAAATTCCGGACCCTTTTTGTGGGTCAGAGTGTTCGTCTGCAATAATGGGGATTACCCTATCTGTAAGGGGGATGCGAACCTTTCTGCCAATAAGGTGCTTAAAACGCTCGTCATCAGGGTGAACAGCAAGCGCTTGGTCACCGAATAACGTTTCTGGACGCGTGGTGGCTATCGTGATGAAGTCGCTTTGTCCCATAGGATAGCGGATGTACCACATCTTTCCGTCTTCTGTTTTATTTGAAACTTCCAAGTCCGATACTGCAGTTTTTAAAACTGGGTCCCAATTTACAATGCGCTTGTCTCTGTATATTAGCCCGTCCTTGTAAAGTCTAGTAAACGCGTATGCCACGGCTTCGGATGCGGCGGGGTCCATAGTAAAGCGGACTCTGTCCAGGTCTATGCTTGTTCCAAGTCGCACCAGCTGATAGAGGATTGTGCCGCCGGATTGTTCTTTCCATTTCCAAACCTGCGCAATGAATTCTTCGCGGCCAAGTTGCTGCCAGTGTATTCCCTTTTCGCGTAACTGGTTCGCCACAATTATTTGTGTGGCTATTCCAGCATGGTCAATTCCCGGTTGGCCGAGTACGACGTAACCGTGCTGTCGCTTAAAGCGCAGTAGCATGTCCTGGATCACGGAAGTAAACGCGTGTCCAAGGTGAAGAGATCCTGTAATATTTGGGGGCGGAAGAGTTATCGTGAATGTTTCTTTTCGCGAATTATTTTTTGTCGTTTTGGAGATAATCTCCTTAGATTTGTCTATTACCTTAGACTCAATCTTGCCATGATCGAATAATTTCTCTAACAATTTTGTCCTCCATGTTTTGTAATGACATGTTACAACCAGGGGGGCCTTTGTTGACCCTAGTATGTTTCATATCTTTTTTTTGCTGGATCCTGTGAATGAGCGACCAAAGTGCTCTAAAAACCGCCTAACTCATGCATTTTATCATGATCATATGGTTCATGCTTGAAAAAAACTCCAGGATTAAAATAAGAACCAAAGGGGAAAAATCTATCCCCATTATTGGCAAAATGCGCCGAATTGGGCGCAACGCCGGGTCGATGATCTGTCGTAGCGTGCTGTAAACGTTATAGATTAAGGGGCTGTTCATATTTAGTGCACGTAAATACACAAATATACCCATTACAAAATAACAAAGTATAGCAAATCGATACATACGAATACATATGTCTATTATTTGCAAAAGGGGGACGATTATGATATCTAAGGGCACTAAAGTCGTTAAGGGAAACACAACACCTAATCATTTTTACTACAAAATAATGTTGCAATGCGAAAAAAACGACATCAATAACCAAATATTTTTTTTAGCTAAATTGGTAAGCTGAAATGAAGGCGGGACTAGAGAACGTTTAGTTCTTCCAGATTTTTTCCCTTTGAATTATTGCGATTCTATCCCGAGAAAACTAAATATTGCGGATCGGATGTTGAATAATTACAATCTCTTGTTTCGCTAAACAGTTCGCAATATTTAGTAGGATATACAGGTACTTAAATTTACTCTAGTAGCAATTCGTCAAAGACGCTATAGCTTTAAGGAATACCACCACCGTTGAAGATGGCGGTATCACTTAATTCCCTATAACAGCAAAAAACTTACCACCTAGGCTTGTTATGCCTCCGGTCGTCATCCCCTCTCCTTGGTGGGCGCGAGTCATCCCTGCGTCCGCCGCCTCCGCCTCTGGAATCATCATCCCGTGGTCTTCTTGGGGCTCCGCTACCGCCGCCGTATCCGCCTCCGGTGCTGACTCCTCCGCCGCCACCGTTAGCCGCCTTAATGCTAAGTCTCGCCTTCCTTGTACGAGCATCTACGCCAAGCAGCACGACTTTCACGATGTCTCCTTCCTTCAAGACATCTTCTACGCGTTCAATCCTTCCTTCGCTGATTTCGCTTATGTGAACAAGTCCATCACGGCTTCCGAAATAATTAACAAACGCGCCAAAATCTGTGATTTTCACAACAGGACCTGTGTAAATTTGGCCAATCTCTGGTTCACCGACTATGTCATTTATCATGCCCATAGCTTTTGCCAGCGAGGCTTGGTCTGCTCCGAACACAGACACTTTGCCATCTTCGCCTATGTCGATTTTCGTTCCGGTCGTGTCACAAATTTCACGAATAACCTTTCCACCAGGTCCAATTAACTCCCGAATTTTGTCCTTATCTATCTGCACACCCATTATCTGTGGGGCAAACTGGCTAAGCTCTTTGCGTGGTTGCTCAATCGCTAGCTTCATTTGCTCTGCTATATGGATCCTTCCTCTTTGCGCTTGCTCTAGGGCGACCTTCATTATTTCAAATGTGATACTCGTGATCTTTATATCCATTTGAAGTGCAGTTACGCCTTCTTCTGTTCCGGCTACTTTAAAGTCCATATCGCCAAGGTGGTCCTCGTCGCCTTGAATATCCGTAAGGACGGCAAACTTATCCCCTTCCTTTACTAGGCCCATTGCGATCCCGGAAATCGGTTTCTTAAGTGGAACCCCAGCGTCCATCAAGGACAGCGACGTCCCGCAAACTGTTGCCATTGACGATGACCCGTTTGATTCCGTTACTTCGGATACCACACGCACCGTATATGGAAACTCCTCGCTCCTGGGGATTAACGGATGCAAAGAGCGCCACGCTAGGCGTCCATGTCCGATTTCCCTGCGTCCTGGCGATGACATGCGTCCGACTTCACCAACCGCATATGGCGGGAAATTATAGTGCACCAAAAAGTGTTCCTTATAGTCGCCAAGCAAACTATCCACTAATTGCTCATCGTCCGCAGACCCCAGCGTTGTCACAACAAGCGCTTGCGTTTCTCCGCGAGTAAACAAAGCACTTCCATGCGCACGCGGCAATACTCCGACTTCGCAGCAGATGGGGCGAACCTCGTCTAATGCGCGACCGTCAATGCGTTTACTGTGATCAAGCACGTTTGAACGTAATAGTTCGTACTCTAGCTCTTCAAGCGCTTTCTTTGTCAGAGCAACATCTTCTTCTGCTGTTTTCTCAAGTAAAGCGTCCTTAAATGCCGCAATTGCGTTATGGCGTTCCAATTTTTCTTTTATTTCGAACGCTGCATTCAAGTCTTTCTCGATTGACTGCTTTACGGATTCTTTTATTTGTCCGTACTTTGGGTCGGCACCTGGAACTTGCCATAGTGGCTTTCCAACTGCTTTCTTCAACGATTCAATCGCATCCAACACTGGCGCAAAGCTTTGGTGTCCGAATTTTACTGCTTCTAGCATGACGTCTTCGCTTAGTTGTTGAGCCTCAGATTCGACCATCAATACGCCATCCCTGGTGCCTGCAACGACTAAATCTAGCTTGCTACGCTTCAGGTCTTCGGTCGTTGGGTTTAGTATGAACTCATTGTTCTTGTAGCCCACACGAGCTGCACATACTGTGTCCGAAAACGGGATTCCAGAGATAGCAAGTGCTGCTGAGGCGCCGATAATCGATATAACATCAGGGCTATTTACCTTGTCGTGTGAAAGAACTGTACATATGATCTGAACCTCGTTGAAGAAGCCATCAGGAAAAAGCGGACGAATTGGCCGGTCAATCAACCTAGATGTCAGCGTTTCGCGTTCAGACGGCTTGCCTTCGCGCTTCACAAAACCGCTAGGGATACGCCCAGATGCATATGCCTTCTCTTGATAGTGAACGGTTAACGGGAAAAAATCAGCGGATTCGTTAGCTTTCTTCGCTCCGACCGCGGTGCATAGCACAATCGTTCCCCCATATGTAACTAAAACTGCGCCGTCAGCCTGCCTAGCCATGTGTCCTGTTTCCAAAACAAGCGTCTTTCCTGCAAAATCAACTTCTTCTTTATGAATTTTAAAAAATGAATCCGTCATTTATATCCTTTCCCTTTATATTTTCTTTCCAAAAACCGCCCTGTATGCTGCAATTTTTCGCGCGCAACAGAGACCCTACATACTCACACATTCACCAGTGCAATTAAATACTACTATATATTTAAAAACTTTACTTAAAGAGATTGGCTAGTGCGTGCATAATTTTGCAAAATTTGTAATTTTGGTATTAGACCTTCCTATATCGGACAAAATACAAGTTTTTTTTAATAAGACAAATGCCCCTACTTTCCAAATAATTGCGGACTTTTAGTAAAATAAAAGCCTGTGATTCTTCAGTTTTGGGGCCGCACTAAGTATATTCCTCTCCTGTATCTTTTGTTTACGCAGCTATAGATTGTAAATTGTGCCGTTTATGTTCAGTTTATTGAACAGTGTATTATATAGCAGGCTAGATATATCTGGAAAACCTTCTACTTTTATGGATAGAGTACGAGTCGTAGTGGGAGCAAGCAGCGAGTAATTGGAATATGTCCCATTGGACAAACTGATGGCCCGGGACTGAATCTCTGCATTGGTTCCGCTTGTGTACATTTGGAAGGTAAACGATTCGAGATCTCCGCTTTGTCCTTTGTTGTACAGGTTAGTACATACGGATGAAATCGAATTGGTAGTACTATTTTGCACGATTGTTAGATTGCGCAATCGAGCTCCCAAAAATGCCGTGCCGCCTACGCTGGTGACAGTTCCAAACACTGCAGTAGCAACAGACCCAGTAAGCGCTGCGTTATCCATGACAGTGAGTTTTGGAAAATCCACAGAAACCAACTTGGTAACCCCAGAAAAAGTGTTGTAATTGAGAGATGTTAGTTCCGAAAAATACAAATGAGGACTGGTTTGTGCTTGGTAAAACGCGTGTCCACCAAGGAACGAAACTGCGCCAAATATTGTCTCTTGAAGGGATTTGCATCTGACAAAGGCATTTCCGTCTATGTACGTAACGTTTGGACAATTTATGGAAGTTAGATTAGTCATATCATGAAATGCAGAATGGTTGATGGTTTTGAGGA
>JAISRQ010000056.1 GCA_031273545.1 Holosporales bacterium | reverse complement strand
GGGGAAGGTGTAAATAAGGACGTTGCGCAAGCTGCGAAGTATTACAAGCTGTCTGCGGCTCAAGGGAACGCAATAGGTCAATGGAGATATGGCTTGTGTCTTTACAACGGGGAAGGTGTGTCCAGTGATCTAGCGCAAGCTGCGGAGAATTACA
This sequence comes from Holosporales bacterium, assembly GCA_031273545.1. Taxonomy (GTDB): domain Bacteria; phylum Pseudomonadota; class Alphaproteobacteria; order BNTO01; family BNTO01; genus JAIRNK01. Next base: position 30,117 of record JAISRQ010000056.1, on the reverse strand, counting down.
AGCTGTCTGCAGATCAAGGAAATGCGGAAGGTCAGTTGATGTATGGTTTGTGTCTGCGTAACGGGGAAGGTGTGCCCAGGAGTCCAATACAAGCTGCTAACTACTTTAAGCTGTCTGCAGACCAAGGGAACGCGGAAGGTCAGTTGATGTATGGTTTGTGTTTGTATAGGGGGGAAGGTGTAGGTAAGGATGTTGCACAAGCTACTAGGTATTTCAAGCTATCTGCAGACCAAGGGAACGCGGAAGGTCAGTGGAGGTATAATTTCTGTCCACACGACTGAATATATGTAGATAAGAATCGGCGCTAGCTGCTTGGTACTACAGGAGGATTCGACGATATCTGAATGTTATGATTCGCGGTGTGACGCATGCTCCTCAAAGAGGGTCGGGGTTGTTCAAGGACGGATGCGTCCATCTTCCCTGACCTCGTCCGCTGTTCATCTGACCTTTTCGGGGGAAATTGCGCGAGGATGCTGGTTATTCTTCTGCTTCGTCTTCATCCGGAGTAACAGGCTTATTCAGCAATCCGCTTTTTACTTTTTTGGCCATTTGCGCTTCGACTTGTTCTCGGATTTGTTGTTCCATCGTTTTCGTTAAAGGAATGGTCGCACACCCTTTTACGCCAATGACTTTTAAGGATTCATCTTTTCGGTCAAAGGCGATACACACGTCACCTTTTACAAGAAACTGATAGCGAAAGTGCTTTTTTATGAAATCAAGCGTAAAAAAAGCAAGAATCATAGTTGTGATACACACAGTCAATACGGAGCGAAAGCTTTCCACAGTACACAAATAATTAATTATTTTCTAGTACCATTATAAACAAATAACCATAACTTCTGTCAAATGCGCAACAATTGATGACATTTTTCTGGAATTAGTCATATCGGGGGGCCCAAAAGTTGTTGACCAAAAGTCGAATAATTACAAGCGTTTGCTGGGATATATCCGCTATTTTGGGGGATGTAGCCGGGATGACCGAAGGTGCGGATCAAAAGACTGAATAACGGTAGGCGCTTGTCCTTTTAACCATTCCGTAATTTTTGTGGGGTTATGCGTGGTATTTACAATAAGATGCGTACTTGATATACTAAAAATGGGTATAAGTTATTAACAATAGAAGAGTTAGTGATGGGGGACTTTTTAAATGGAGTTTTCTCTAACATTATTTATTTAAAAGGGATGAAGTAGTATGAATAAGTTTATTAAGTCTAGTGCGCTGTCTATGCTTGTATGCATAACAGGCATAAATGTTGGATTTTCCGATGGTCAGATCGCAACGATTGATCTGAGGCAGGATTTGTTGACTCAGAAAGGTCCAATGGGGGAATTAGACGCACTTGCAACGGTAGACCCGGCTAGATTGGCAAGTGAAAAAGCCGAAGCAGTTAGGGTTCAAATTCTTAGCAATATAGATATCGGGTTGAAATATTTCGACACAGTTGAACAAATAATTAGAAGTACAGACGATGAATCAATAAGTGAAATGATAACTGAGATAAATGGGGGGAATGACCCCCACGACTGTATCAGAGATGGATATAAGAGAGATCTGAAATGTTTATTAGACAAAGTCAACGAGTTTCGGCAAAACGCCCAACGTATGCAAGAGTGTATAGATAGAAATCGCAATGATGTCACTCGCAAAAAAGAAAATCGCGACGAAGAAATATACGAAGCTGCGAAAAAGATTGGTAGCGATATGGACGATGACCTTTCTCTGGTAGCATACAAGCTAGGTTCGATTTTCCGCAGATCTATAGGTGTTTGTCGCGAATATACTAGCACCTGCCTGGGTATGATATCACGTTTTTATGAAGAAAACAAGAATCATCCATTAATAGAAGGACCGTATAGCTTATCTCGTGTCGCTTCTTATGGGATGGAGGCGTACGCCGCGGATTTTCAAAACCTTGTTCGCTATCATTGTTTCATGTCGTTTAATTGTGGAAAAACAGACGAGCAGGAAATAATACGTAAATTTGCTTCTTACATAAACGATCATAATATCCGTAAGTTTGAACAAATTTTCGGACACGACTTATGGAATGAGATAAATATAGATGGGCTAGTTGTTTCTTGGAAGCCGCATACGTCAAATTTACTACGAGCGGTATTCACTCAGTCTGTTTATTCTGATGAAGTCTCCTGGGATTTTCTTAGGGGGATTTTTCCAAGCTATATGGAATTTTCATCTGACAAGCTAGATGCGCAACGAAAGCTGATAAAAACATACGATAGTCAAAACAGCGTACCTTTTTGGCAAGCAATTACGCAAATTGGGGGAAGGCTTAAACATTTATACTGGGAAGTCTCTAGCAGTGAGCTTGGAAAAAAACTTGAGCGCCAATTGATACAGGCAGCTTTTTCTACGAACATATTGGATTCGTTCAGTCAATTGAAACGCGTACATGACGCTATGGATAAAGAATGGTTTATTTTCCCAATGAGAGCCATACTTCCGGAAGCGAGGAAAATTGTAACGGATCTAATGAATGATGTTTATGTTAAGCATGCACATGTCATGAGCTTACAACAACAAGCGATAGCAACACGCGGAAGATCAATACAACGCGGCATTCGTGCCGTTGACAGAATATCCGCACTGAACGCGCGACTAGGGATAGAATTTCTTCATGGTATCGGTTACAACGCGTGCCGCTTTTCACGTGGACTGAATGTCCTTCAAGCAATTAGTGTACTGACCAGACCAGAGATGTTAAACGTATTGAGAGAACTTCCTGACGAAGGAATCATGGCCTTGGGATGCTACGACTTGCCAACTGCAGTATATGCGTTAACTAGTTACGCTAATATACCAGTGGAGCAGGCGAAGCAATTGCTAGAAAACGCAACTGTTCGCGATCTACCACGACGGAGAATGGCTATAACACACGGCTAGTAAACAACGGATGTCCGCAGCGCACGTTACGCCCATGCGGACATCCTATCACTCCAATGAAAAAAAACTTCTATGGAATTAGATACTCTCCCCACTTTCCATACATTTGCGGACTTTTGAGGTGAACAAAGCTTGCGCTTCTTCAGCTTCTGGTCCGCAATTTTTAGGGCCCTATGGTTTGTAGTCTCGTTATGCCCCTGCGATAGACAGTACCTCTTTTGCGAAATCTACACTCGCCTTTTCGATTCCATCTCCCAAACCGAAGCGCACAAACGCCGAAATACTAACCGGGCTTCCAACTTCTTTCGCAAAATCGCTTACAGCAGTTGAAACACTTTTCTTATTATCCATAATATACGTTTGCTCGTTTAGCACGACATCCTCATAAAACTTTCGAATGCGTCCTTCCACCATTTTATCAAGCACGGCCGCAGGACGGTCTGAATCTTTTATTTGTTCAAGCAAAATGGATTTTTCGTGTTCAACCACAGAAGCAGGGACATCCGATACTGTCAAATACTTTGGATGGCTGGCCGCAATATGCATCGCCAACTTTTTGCCAAATTCCGCCAGCACTGCCGTATCTGCCGGCGACTCAAGCGCCACCAACACACCGATCTTTCCCATGCCTGGGGCTACAGTACTGTGCGCATATGTCGCCACAACGCCCTTCTCCACTGCCAGCGCTTGGACTCGGCGCACGACCATATTTTCCCCAATCACCGCAATTAAATCTGCCAAAGATTCTTTCACCGATTTGCCATCGATTTCCGAACTCAAAAGCGTCTCCAGCGTAACCCCGCTTAGGCCCGCCCCAAGTGCAGACACCTTCGCTACAAAATCCTGAAATTTTTGATTTTTGGCAACGAAATCCGTTTCCGAGTTCACCTCAACAATCGCTGCTACATTATCCCCACAGGATGCAACGCCAACCAAGCCGTCCGCCGCAACGCGACTCGACTTACTTGCCGCTGCTGCTAACCCTTTTTTCCGTAGCCAGTCCACAGCCGCATCAAAATCGCCCGCCTCAGTGAGCGCTTTTTTGCAGTCGCTCATCCCAGCTCCTGTTTTTTCCCTAATCGCTTTTATCATTTCCGCTGTTATAGCCATATGTTCCTCTGTTCCTTATAAAATTGCTAATAGAATTGTAATCTACATACCCACTTTCCCAAATGATTGCAAACGAACGAGCAAAGTCAACGCCAATAATCACTCTCCTCACTTCGCACTCATTGGGGCCCCCCAGTTATTTGGGGCTCAATTTCACGCGCCTTCACTATTTTCTGGCATTTCTTCTATATTCATTGCTGCTCCAAGGTCTACCCCAGCCGCAGTTAACCCGGCCTGCAATCCGTCAAGAATCGCATCCGCAATCAAGTTACAGCACAAGTCGATCGACCGGATCGCGTCATCATTTCCAGGAATTACGTGCGTTATATTTTGCGGATTAGAATTCGAATCAACGATCGCAACAACAGGAATATTCAGCCTATTGGCTTCTTTTATTGCGATTGATTCTTTGTTTGTGTCCACGACAAAAAGAAGATCCGGCACGCCTCCCATTTCACGAACTCCACAAAGGTTTCGATTCATATTCTCTTGTTCACGCCGGAGTTTTAATATTTCCTTTTTGGTCATGAGCTGAGGGTTCTCTAACGTGGCCTCTATGTCCTTTAACCGAAGGATAGATTGGCTAACGGTCTTCCAGTTTGTCATCATTCCGCCAAGCCATCTGTGGTTGACGTAATACTGCCCGCAGCGCTCAGCCGCCATTCTTACTATGTCGACAGCCTGCGTCTTGGTCCCGACGAACAGGATGCGCCCGCCCTTGCTGGCAACGCTCCGGGCTACTTCTAGTGCTTTCTGAAGGAGGGGGACCGTTTGCTCTAGGTCTATGATGTGGATTCCGTTGCGTACACCAAATATGTATGGTGCCATTAATGGATTCCAACGCTGTGTTGTGTGTCCGTAATGTAGTCCGGACTCGACTAATTGTTTCAATGAAAAGTTGGGCAAAGCCATATTGTTTCTCCGATTAAAAAAAACATACACGCTAGTCACATGGACATCGGATGAGCTTGCATGAGGAGCGCGCAGTTGATACGCGAAACGGCGGGGCGCTTTGCTGGGGGTGAAGAGAATGAGCCATTTCTGCTCAAACTATTTTACGCAACACAACGACTGCACCGATATTTGCACCTAGTTAAACCCAATTGGCGTGTATGAAAAAACATGTACCAATAGTGGGATTTTATCACTTTTTATTGTAAGGAGCAAATCAATCAGAGTTAGTTGTCTACATTAGGGGATCCGACGAATGCGGGCCAGAAATCGAAGGCCCGCAAGCGTTTGCCCCCTGAAAGATTCAGTAATCTTTGGGGGATCTAGGTACCATTATTACCTGTTTTCGTTAACCCAGTCTACGTTCAACCTCTTCGGCAATCGTACTAAGAAACGCTACTTTTGCAGGAGAATCTCCTATCATATCGATTAATTTTCTTTGTGCTGTCTCGTAAGGTACTACTCTGTTCATTCCACGTGCATTTCTTATGGTTTTACCATTCCTGCCGACAAACATAGTTTCTCTGGTCTGACTATAATCAGTTTTTATCAACCAATTCGCAATATCAAGCTTTTCACTTGATGTAAGAGCTTGATCCTCGTCAAGTGCCTTCAGCACTTCCAAATACACATACTGATTAATACAACCATGTGCATTACAGCTATTCTGTAGTGCGTTGCTACTCATCTCCATATGTTCTTTTTCAAACATTGGCAAGATCTGGCTGAATGAACCAGGTTGATAATTTTCACCCATGCTTGTTACAATGAATTGGAACTCACTGATGACAAAAGGTGAGAAAGAATCGTTCCACATTGTGCATTCTTCGCTAACGGCTTTATTGAGAACGCCTGACAAATAATTAATTTTCTCATTTTGTTCGGCCAAGGTAAGGTTTTGTAGAAGTAGCACTCTTGTTAGCAAGTTAAATGAAGTAACGGGGATATTTCGGTGACAACCGCCTGCTGTCTGGCCAATAAGGCGACTGCACAGTCGTACCAATTTATCTTGTCCGTCAACAACTTCCCTAAACGAAGCATCATCCTCAACAAGGCTCAAGAATTCGTTTAACACATGCTCATCAGACAGCTCTGGGTTAACAAAATCCGTTTGGATAAGTGAAAAAACCTGACCAACTACGTCCGCGGAAAAACTCTGTCCCGCGCCTAAAATGCTGCCAATTAATCCAATTGCACAAATTTTTAACTTTTTCAATAACATATTAATACTTTTCCATAAAAAATTGACCATGGTTATTTCTGCCATATCTATTCCGTGGTGTCAACGGGGAATATGTCAACCGAATAGGCATTCAGATAGATTGTTTTGCTTTTCACAAAAAAATCCGTCCCAAAAAATAAAAAAATAGTTTTGCGTCAGCAGCTTCATTTTTTTGTAGAACCATGGGTAGGGCGAGCCTTTTATTTTTCTAGTGTAGTTATGTTGACAATGCCTAAGGCGGCGCTTATCTTCGCGTTGCTTCATTTTTTTGTCGCGCCACTACTTTTGTTTCAGACGCAATATAACCGTGGGCGTGTTAAGCCTAGTCCGGTTACTCGCCCCATTATCGTGAATTTTGTGAAATTGGGCCCCAAAAGTGCGGCTCCTGTAGTTGGACACAAATCGAAGGCCCGCAAGCGTCTGCTCCCTGAAAGATTCAGTAATCTTTGGGGAATCTAGGCCCTATTATTACCTGTTCCAGAAACCTAGTCTCTGTCCGACATATTCGGCAATCGTACTAAGAAAAGCTACCTTCGCAGGAGAATTTCCTATCATATCTACTAATTTCTGTTGAGCCGTGGCGTAGGGGATTGTTTCGTTCCCTCCACGTACTATAATTCCTCCGTTTTGATCAACAAACATAGTTCGTCTAGTTGTCCCGTAATCTGTCATTATCAACCAATTTGCAATATCAAGCTTTTCACTTGATGTGAGAGCTTGGTCCTCGTCTAGTATTTTTAACGTTTCCAAATATACGCCCTGATTAATACAACCATGTGCACTGCAACTGTTCTTTGATGTGGTATCACTCATTGTTGAATGCTCTCTTTGAAACATTGGCAAGATCTGGTTGAACGCGCCAGGCTGATAATTTGCTCCCATGCTCGTTACAATGAATTGAAACTCACTGATGATAAAGGGCGAGAACGAGTCGTTCCAGCCCTTGAGTTCCTTGCGAAGGGCATCAGTGAGAACACCTGACAAATAGCGGATCTTTTCATTTTGTTGGGCCCAAGGAAGATTCTGTATAAGTATCGCTCTTGTGCATAAGTTGAACGAAGTAATGGGACGATTGCCATGACAATGCATTGCTGGCTCGCGCATAAGGTGGAGGCACAAGCGTGTCAATTTTTTTGGCTTATTAGCAATTTCGCGAAATGCACCATCATCCCCAACAAGAGTCAAGAATTTGTCTAGTACACTATCATTAGACAACGTTGGGTTCACAAAATCCGTTTGGATAAGGGTACAAACCTTGTCAACTACGTTTGCTGAAAAACCCTGTCCCGCGCCTAAAATTCCGCTAATCAACCCAAATACACAAATTTTAAACTTTTTAAATAGCATATAAATGATCTTTCAAAAAAAACAACCATGGCTGTTTGTGCCATATGCATGTATGGGGAGTCAATGTAAAATGTGCTGATGAAATAAGCATTTGGGTCGGTTCTTGGTCTTTGCATAAAAAAATCTGCACCAAAAATAAAAAAATAGTTTTATGTCAGCAGCTTCATTTTTTTTGTAGAATCATGGGTAGGGACGGGCCTTTTATTTTTCTAGTGTAGTTATGTTGACAATGCCTAAGGCGGCGCTGATATCCGCGTTGCTTCATTTTTCTGTCGCGTCACTACTTCTGTTTCAGACGCAATATCACCGTGGACGTGTTAAGCCTAGTCCGGTTACTCGCCCCATTATCGTGAATTTTGTGAAATTGGGCCCAAAAAGTGCGGCTCCTGTGATTGGACCGCAGTCTGTCTGTAACTCGCAAACGCCAGCTGAGGGAGCTGCTGCCCCAAGTGCGGCTCCTACAATCAAGGAGCAGCCAACTTCGTCACCCGCTGTAAGGGATCGGCCAGCGTCTTCGCCAGCCCCTGCTGTGCCTGTGCGGGACAAGGGGCAGGATAGCTCCGCTCCTAAAGTGGTGAGGGCGAAGGTTGCTCCTGAGCCGCCAAAGGCTACTTCTGATGTAGCGCCGAAGGTTGCTCCTGAGCCCCCAAAAGTTGTTCCTGATACAGCGCCGAAGGCTGCTCCTGAGCCAACTAAAGCGGTTCCGGAAGTTCCTGGTGTATCACCAACGGTTTCGGATGCAGTCCCCGTGACGCCTGAGGTCGCATCAACAACGACGACTCAAGATGTTGCTCCAATTGCGCCTGTTCCAGAGCCCTCAAAAGATGCAGTTCCTAAAGCTATCCCTGATACACCAAAAGATGCAGCCACACCAAAAGAAGTCGCCCCAGATGCACCTAAGGACAGCCAAGCTGTTCCCTCTAAAAAACCGAAGCCTGCTGTAGCGAAGCCTGCTGTGCCCAAAGATCCAAAAGCGAAGGCTCCTACTCCAAATGGCAAAAAAAATGCAGCCAAAGCTCCCACTAAAAAAGATCCGAAGAATGCTGCTGCCAAGCAACAAAGTCCCGCGAACAAGCCTGGAGCCAAGAAGCTGCCCGCCAAGCAGGCGCAAAAGCGTGGCGTCGTAACGGGAAAAATGGATCTTGCCAAGAAGGGGACAGCAGCACAATCTGTGACCGATTTCTTGGGAAAGAAGGGGGGGGGCGGAAGCACAAAGTCCGCAATGGCGGAGACAATCGGCAATGAATTGACGGGAACAGAACTTGACTTGTTGAATCAGCACATGAAGCGCTTTTGGAACATGCCCAGTGGACACGAAAAGGCGTACGACATCGTGGTTGAGGTTGAGTTATTTATTAAACCAGATGGGAGTGTGGACAAGGTCGTCCTTGTTGATTCGAAACGGTTTCAAGCGGACTCTGAGTTTCGCATCGCGGCGGAATGTGCGTTGCGTGCGGTTCTTGACCCTGAGTGCAGTCCGCTTCCTTTGCCGGCGGATAAATATGATACTTGGAAGCACATGATTTTTGTGTTTGACCCGAAGGAAATGTGTCGGTAGGGCGTTGCACGGAATGTGGAAATATTATCACTCGTCAGAAAGTTATGCTCGCTTTTCAAATGATTCCGGTTTTTTTGAACAGTGCACTTACGACTCTTCATTCTCTTATCTGCAATCTTTGGATGAGCTGGGGTATGGCCTTTTTGTGCGAATAAACGTTAAAATTCTTGCCTTTTTTGTCCGCAACCTTTGGGGGCCTCGCTATAATTTGCATTAAAAAGAATTACAGTGTGGACGATAAATGTACGTTTTCCTATAATGATGTATCACGTTTTTTTACAAGGATTCATCTTTTATGGAGATAAGTTTTAGCGTTCCATCCCACGCTGTATTAGGGGTAGTGGTTGGTGCAGAGAACGGCACCCTTCTCTCATCCTCATTAAAAATTGCAGCAGAAGAAATTGAATTTTTGCAAAAAAACGTAAAAAAGCTACACGAACGTTCCAAGCAAAATGTAGTGATCCAGCCGCTGTGGGGCAAGCCGTTTAACGGTCCTGGGGTTATTGTGCAGGTCGCGGACTTGGCCAAAACAAAGATCTCCGATATCGAAGCGCAAGAGCTTGGCGCGAAAATATTTTGTGTGGCGGACGCGATGAATGAGGAAGAAGTTTTAGTGGATTTTTCTCATAATTTTAGTCCAGGAACGGTTGCACACATTGCGGCAGGCTTTAAGATTCGCAGTTTTACGTTTGATAAATATAAAAAAGACGACCCCAAACATGTGAAAATAAAGACTGCATATTTCGCTTCGAGTAACCAAGATCTTGCGGCGAAGGCATACCAGGACATCAGCATAGTCGCGGACGCGGTCGCCTTTGTTCGCACGTTATCATCAGAAGTTCCAAACGTTTTATCCCCTGAAGCAATGGTAAATGAAGCTAAAAACCTGAAAAAATTTGGAGTAAAGGTAGATATCTTTGATGAAAAAGACTTGACAAAACTTGGGATGAACGCCCTCCTCGGCGTTGCTAAGGGGAGTGCACTTGCCCCATATGTTGCAGTCTGCCAGTGGAACGGCGGCACCAAAGGGGACGCGCCAATCGCGCTTGTCGGCAAGGGGGTAACGTTTGACTCTGGCGGAATTTCGATTAAGCCGGCCAACAATATGCATGAGATGAAGGAGGACATGACTGGGGCTGCGGTTGTGCTTGCGACGTTGCAAATGGCGGCGCAGCTGGAGTTGCCAATTAACTTGGTCGGCGTGGTTGGGCTTGTGGAAAATATGCCATCTGGGACAGCTCAGAGGCCGTCGGACGTTGTGACTTCTATGTCTGGGCTAACGATCGAGGTGCAAAATACTGATGCGGAGGGACGCTTGGTTTTGGCGGACGCGTTGTTTTACGTGGAGAAGGAGTTTGCGCCGAAGTGTATAATTGACTTCGCTACGCTGACGGGGGCGATACAAGTGGCCCTTGGACATGAGTTTGCGGGGTTGTTCTCGAATAATTCTGCGCTTAGCGAGAAGCTTCTTGCGGCGGGCGAAAACGTGAAGGAGCGTTTGTGGCGGCTTCCTTTGGATCCGGCGTTTGATAAGGACGTCGATTCGGATATTGCGGATGTGAAAAACGTTGGTTCAGGCCGGGGTGCCGGGAGTATTACTGCGGCTCAATTTTTGCAGCGTTTCATGTTGAAGAATACCCCGTGGGCTCATATTGATATTGCGGCGGTTACATATGATAAGAAAGATCGTCCGCTTACGGGGTCCGGTTTTACAGGGTTTGGGGTGCGCTTAATGTATGCGTTTTTAAATAACGTAATTAGTAATGGTATAAATTTTTAAATGAGGAATACTAAACTGAATATAAAAAAAAGTGGAAAGCATTTGAACTCGCGTGGCGGCGCTTTCGTTGGCGTTGCTGCGCGCGTGTTTGGGGGCGCTTTGACCGGGTTTGTTCGTGGATTTGTCCTGGTAAGTGGATGCGTGGCGCTGATGAGCGGAGGGAATGCGGAGTCGTCTGCCTCGGTTGCGAAGCCTGTGGCGACAGCCAAATTCCCTGTGGCGGATGCAAAATCGTCTGCACCTGATGAAGAGCTATCTGCGGCTGAAATCGCGCAAATGGTGGCCGAGGTTGAGCGCTTTATGAATGGCGTGTATATGTTGTCTGGGACGTTTACACAGGTTGTCGTGCAAAAAAAACGCCAACCAACCGTATCAAAGGGGAACTTTTATATGCAAAGGCCCCCAGGGTTCCAAAATAACGCGAACGCTCCTGTGGGAGAGGGCAAGTCAGGCGTTGCAACGCCCAGCGAACATGGTCCGAATTCTCAAAGTAGAGCAATTCACGAAGGTTCGCTAAAAATAAGAATAGATCTTCCTACTCAGCAAATTTTTATTTTAAACGAAATAATGCACGTAGTAGACTTAACACGAGGTAAATCTTCTAATTATTGTATAAGCTCTATGCCGATACTTTGTTTATTTTCCAATAAATTGGACATAAATAAAAACTTTAAATCCTACACTGTTAATTATGACAAAAGTATTCATGGCATATATATAACGTTGAAGATGGGGAATCCCACAGAAATCGTGTTACTGTTCTCGTTGTATGCAAAAAATAAAAACATAGAAGCGCTTTTGGGATGGAACATAAAAGACGCCCAAGGCACGCTCACGAACGTTGTTTTCGACAAGGGGTCTTTGGTAGCGAACAATGTAAACGCACTCCCGCCAAATGTTTTTGCGATGAAACATATACCGGAGGCTCCAAGGATTGCGGGCTAGCAGATGAGTAATTGCGGGCGTTTGCTAGAAGTTTCAGATTTTATTGTTATTGGCTTTTGTCGAGTATTCGTCTTAAAAAGTCTCATGTCTTTCTGGATATTAATTTTAATAACAAAGTCATTTTGATGAGTATTAATCTCAAATAAATAATAATCATAGTAAGTAGCAATATTCGCGAATATCCGCTATCATGAATATTAACGAAGGTGCTTTTTTTTCTATTTGTTTCTTGTCCGTGATTTTTTCTACAAAATTCCTGGGGGAAGTTCCCGCTGCAAATGGTTCGGTGGTACGTCGGGTTCACTTGCTTTGCCCTTCCAGCCTTTGTCCTTTCCTACGTTGTGCATCGCTTCATTATATTCACATACTCTGGTTCATTAAGTACGAATTTTAATACTTTTATAAATTAGACAAAATCCAAATTTGAAAAAAAATAGAGTACAATTGTCGGCGCGATGTGTTGCGTTTCGTTTATTACTAGTTCATAATAAAAATATCTAGAGGGTATTGCGCGTGGAAATGACCGCGCGAAATGATGGCAGAATTTTTTAGGAGAGATACCATGAAGACAGGGACAACAACGAAGTTGAAGAAAATAAAAGTAGCGTCATTATTTAGCTGCTTGACGGTAGTAGCGGTCAGCAGTGGAGATGCGGCGAGGCAGGCGTCTACAGAGGTTCAGGGGTACAGGGTCGTGGAGACTGCGGCTCCGTCGGATTACTTTGAGAATGCGTTTTCTGAACAGGCTGAGAAGCTAAGGAGGATATTGCGCGGTGATGGTGTTCAATTAAAGGTCGACATCGGTAACTTGGGGGCAGCGGCACCAGTGTTTACTCCGTTTATATTAAAAAAAGTTATTGGTCTGCAAAAAGACGCCAATCTTTTTAAATGGATAATCCTAACGAAAGCAGCGGAGATGGTAGCATCCGGCGATATTATCCTGGATGAAGAACTAGTAAAAAGTATTATTGATTCCATTGAAAGTATTAAGAAATACAGCTATTTCGTCAAAATTGAGAACGGACATAATCCCCAGCAAGCTGGCCCTATCGAAGCGATCGCACAGGAATCTCACATAGTCGCCGATGCATCTAATGTTGCAGCGTCGCTAAAAAATTCTGCTCTTGATTTGAACGAAAAATTAGCGAACGATCCTGATACAGCAGCAAGGGCTTGGTTGCTTGCCAATGCTGCAGGTTTGAATGTATATGGTCCTCATGAAAATGCAATCGGGGATAGTGTCAATCACGCAACATCAGCACAAGAGGGTATTATCGGGGCTAAGACTTTTTCCGAGAGGTTCGCAGCAGAACTTGATCCCAAGAATAAGAACAGAAATGCGAGTCGCATTGTAAATGATCTTAATGCTAAGCGAAACGAGCTGCTTCGTAACGATTCCGGTGATTACAGAAGGTTCCATTTGTTGTTTAGGCAAAAAAGCAAGCAGTCTGGTCAAGAGATATTTGCTCCGAGTCGTATAGCTTCTATGCTCTATGGTGATTGGGAGAGCTGGATAGCTGTAGGTTCACATTTGTATGACGTACCTAGGCCGGGGTCGGCTGGTTTGTGTATGGATACTGCGTCCGGTTTGTGCAATGCGGGAAAGTACGCAGTCGCCGATTTTTATAAGAAAAAGTACGCGAAAGAAAGCAATACGTTTTTCTCGGGAGGAAATGCTCCGGATTACCTGCGTACATATATTCAGCATTATTATGATTTAGTAAAATTAGGCCACCCTTCAGCGCTTGTCCAGTATGGCAGGTACCTGGAAGAACGGAGAGGCGAAGGTAGTGGGTCTGATGCTATGGAAAATGCTGCTAATAAAGATTTGGCAGATGCAGCTAAACTGTATAAAAGAAGTGCTACTCTTGGTGACGCTAGAGGACAGTTCAACTATGCTCGCTGCCTTGAAGAGGGTATAGGCGTTAAGAAGGATGAATCTTTGGCTGCAACGTACTATAAGCGAGCTGTAGATCAAGGCCATTTTGACGCGTGTTATCGTTATGGTTGTATGCTTGGAAGAGGTATGGATCCTAATTTACAGGAGGCCGCTCAGTACTTGAAGAAGGTTGCTGATTCTTGCCTGGAGACAGGGATTTCTTCAGACACGGATCCTTTCGTCGCGAATCGTTGTATGAACGCTGTTGGCGCGTATGGGTGTCTTCTTTATAAGCTAGAACGTGCGGCGGAGGCTGCTCGCTATCTGCGTTTCGCCGAGGAAAATTTTGGTGAGAATAATAGCGCTGATACCAGATTTTATTATGCATGCTGCCTTAAGGACGGAATGGGAGTAGAAATGAACATACCTGAGGCGGCTGGTCTGTTCAGTAAGATAAATAAGCCTAAGGCGCAATACTTTGCGGGGGTGTTGTATTTACATCCGTGTTGTGATAACTTCGTACATGTCAACAGGTTATCTGGTTCTACCCTCGTTTCCAATATAGCAGAAAAATATATTCCGGCGATGTACGTGTCTAGTCACTGTTGTATGTTTGGAATAGGGACAGTTGCTAGCACTAGTCTGGCCAGAAAATATTACGATAAGGCTGAGCGCAAGGGCAATCCTGAGGCTAAGGAAATGTACCGAGCATTTCTAGAAAGTCCTTCCGCTAGACGTGATATTGTTATAAAGGAAGCAAGTAAATTTAAAGCAATTGCTGACAGTAGGAAAAGTAAACAAAAGGATAGATCTGAGGCGGCTTTAAATTATGCTTACTGTCTTAACATAGGTGTGCGCGCTCCGGGTGATACAGATTCTACGCCTGAGCAATATTACTTAATTGCATCGGGTCTTGGTTCCGATTACAATTATGTAGCTGATCAATACTTGAATCTTGAGGGCGTGTTTAAGTTGGCTCGCAGCCTCTCTTCTGAGGCAGGAGCTGACAAGATGTCTCTGTACAAATTAGCTGCGGATAATGGTTCACTTGAGGCGGCATTCGAGTACGCCGGGTTAAAAGCAAATAGTTACCCGGATGAAGCCAGACTTTATTACAGTAAAATACGAGATGCTGGTGATCCGGATATGGTAGCAGCAGCGCAAACAGCCCTGAACAAGCTCTCTCGGACGGTGCAGCGCCAATCCCCATCGGGAGTGCCGGCGCAATAGGGTTAAAACGCTTTTAGAGAAGGGTCATATCAACGTTTCAATAAAAATCGGGCTGCGACAACAATGCGCAGTCCGGTGTTGCAGGCCAACACCACGAACTTCCTGTGTCGTTGTTTGGCGAATGTCTGCGTTGTTTGACGAGGTGCGTTGTTTTCTTGTACATTTACCTTCGGTTGGGATTTTTTTATTCAGGAGCACAGCATGTTGCATCCTAATGAACTGCAGGAGCCGCGCGCGCGTAGAAAGAGGCGACGTCATAAACCTCTTCGTCGTCCTTCGATCCGGTCATTTGTTCCAAACATTCTGACGCTTAGCGGAATGTGTTGTGGAATATCCGGTGTGCATATGGCGTTTATCGGCAACATGACTGCTGCCATTGTCTCCATATTACTTGCAGCATTTTTCGACGGAATAGACGGTCGCACGGCTCGCAAGCTTGGTGTGTCCAGCAGATTTGGCGCAGAGCTGGATTCGCTGTCGGATTCTGCTACGTTTGGGATTTCCCCTGCCATTATTGCGTACATGCACTCCTTAAACCTGCTTGGCAATTTAGGGTGGGCTGTGTCCTTGTTATTCGCTATGTGCATGGCCCTTCGCTTGGCACGGTTTAACACGCGCAGCATAGAGCGCTCCGACCCTGTGTGGATGGATGGCTTCGGGACAGGCGTGCCGGCTCCTGCTGGGGCGTACTTGTTGCTGCTTCCGATTATGGCGCATCAAGGGTTTGGCTTGTCGTTTCCCGCTTGGGCGTATGGCCTTTGGACAATTGCTGTGTCTTGCTTGGTGGTGAGTCGGATTCCGACTTTTCTGCCTGGCCACAAGGAGCGCGCTATATCAAACAAGCATACGATGTCCGTCTTGCTTGGTGGCGTAATTTACCTGGGGTTTGCATATAGCTTTCCGTGGCTTGTCGTTCTGTTAACTGGAGGGGCCTACCTGGCGTCAATTCCGTTCAGCGCGTCTAGGGCGTATAAGCGAAAGGCAAGTATTGTTAATTAGAAAGGCTGTATGTCAATTAATTGGACACCTGTTGGCTTAAGTAAGTCGTGGCAGGGGTTGAATAATCGTCCGCATCTGACTATCGGAAGTCCGCAATAACACAGCTACCTTTGGGGTTTTATAATGGAGTATAATCATGGCAATTTGGCGACCATTCACGCAGGAAAAAACGGCTTCCCCCTCCGTAAAGATATCACGAGGTAGCGGGGCGCACCTTTTTGCAGAGGATGGACGCCAATATATTGACATGATCTCAAGTTGGTGGGTGAACATCCTCGGGCACGCCAATAAGGAAATTGCCGATGCAATATACAAGCAGGCCTGCATCCTTGAACACGTGATCTTCGCAGGCTTTTCCCATGCGCCCGCCGAGGAACTTTGCGACAAACTTGCGGGCTTTTTGCCGAAGCAATTGCGGCGCTTCTTTTTCTCTGATGATGGCTCCACTGCAGTAGAAGTCGCCCTGAAGATGGCGTATCAGTATTTCAAAAATCAAGGAATAAGTGGCCGAAATATTTACATAAACCTAGAAGGCGCATATCATGGCGACACAATTGGCGCAATGAGTGCAGCTGGAAACGATTCGCAATATCATTCTACTTTTTCGGAATTCTTTTTTAAAACATTTACAGTGAGCTTTCCGAATACAATTGAGGAAGAGGAGGCCTCCCTTGAAAAGCTGAAGTGTTTCTTGGATGCGCGCGCCGAACACGTGTGTGCGCTGATCGTTGAGCCGTTAGTCCAAGGGGCGGCTGGCATGAAAATGTACAGGGCCGAGTTTTTAGAGAAAATCGTCGACGAAGTAAGAAAATATGGAATATTGGTTATATTTGATGAAGTAATGACGGGTTTTTTTCGGACGGGCACTATGTTTGCCATGGACCAAACAGGCGTCATACCAGATTTAATTTGCTTATCAAAAGGAATAACTGGCGGTTTTTTGCCACTTGCGTTAACGATTGCTACTGACTCTGTGTATGAGGCGTTTTACTCAGATGACTGGAAAAAAGCGTTTATTCATGGGCATTCGTACACGGCAAACCCAATCGCATGTGCAGCTGCGATAAAATCCTTAGAAATATTGCACAGGGCCGAAACGCAGTCCCAGATACTTAACATTGCGAAGACTCACCGCGACTGCTTGGCGGAGGGGCTTCCTAACGTCACGAGCAAGAGGACGCTTGGCACAATTGCGGCATTTGAGTTCGAATCCTCACAGCAGGCGAACGACGTGTCTGCGCATATGTTTCGTAATGGCGTGATTGTGCGCCCACTTCAAAACACTATGTACTTCATTCCTCCTTACTGCATTAGCGTAGATGACTTGCAGTACGCGTATTCTTTGATATTGCGTGACGAATGATTCTTGAAAAAACTATATTAGCGTTTAATTAACTATCCGTCATGTATTATTACTCTAAGGTTTGGCTGTTTTTACGTGAGTTACATATGTATACAAATAAAAAAAGTTTCGCACTGGGTGGATTGTTGTTTATGACAACGCTTTTGGCTCAAGGTATCGCACAATGTGAAGTCGATGTTGCTTTTTCCGACAGTGAGCTTGAAATATTGTACAGGTGCGCTAGACAAAAATTAAACGAGACAATCTTCGCGAAGAATGAAATTGCTTTCCAACTTAATGAGGCAACAGCAAATCTGAATGCATTAAGGGAAGATAACGCTGCCAAAAATGAAAAAATATCTATGTCAAACCAAATTGTAGATCTTTTGAATGAACAGCGCGAAGAACTAGAACAGCAGTTAGCAATCGAACGACACCAAAACTCAACACTCACGTCCCAAATAGAATTGCTTCAAGAATCGAATGATCGAATGTCTCACCAAGCCTCAGAATTTGAAGAAAAACTGGAAAACATCGCAACTCTCTGGGAGAATCAATGGTCAGAAGTCCGTCTTGCTAATAATCGGTTTTCGAAGCTCGAAAGAATTATTCGCGACACTGCGGATTATTTTCTGGGCATGAAGAAGGAACGCGATGCGGCCATGATCAGAGGACAGGACTTTTCTAAGGATTCTTTGCTTTATCAGCTTTCCAAAGGGGAATACAAGATCGAGTTACTGCTAACCTCCTTGCGGGAGCTGCAGTAAACAAGAGGGCCCCCTACTAACCGTCAGCCAAAACGGCCGAGAGTGCTTGCGGCGCTTCTCACGCTGTTTTGCGATACATGGGCGTATCCAAGCAATACGGCTGAAACGATGCATAATCGAAGCCCTCGTCCCTTACACTGCTTTCGTACAGATCAATTTGCATTTCTGCTAAGTTTACGTCCGGGAGTTGCACTTGGTTATCTTTGTTCAATCCACTAAACAGGACATTGTCTAATGACTTCTTTGAAAAATCTGTGACAAACGGAATGTCCGCGTGCCTATCTATAAAACTAAAGCCCGTCTTTTTGTCGTAATACGATGCGGGATTAACCATTTTGGGCTTGCATTCGCGGTTTTCAAACACTGCCCCAAAAAAACCGCAATTGTACGAATTCAATACCACTAAAAAGCGTTGCCCTTCAGGAATAAAATTCCTTCCTGCAAACGCTATTACATGAAACTGGGATGGCGCGAACACTGAACAGTGCGACGCCACAAACTTTATGGACTTTGCCATGGTCGACATTATCCGTTGAGTCGTAAAAGATGTTGGCCCCTTCGGCATAATGATCACACCAATCTCGTGCAAGAACACAGAATCTGCGATCAACACTTCCTGAACAAGTGGAACAATCCCGGCAGTGGGCGGCGAGCCATCCATCCATACGCACTCATGTCCACGCCTTTGCCCTTTTACGACGGAGGCTGCGTACCCGCGCTTCCTATCCAGGTAGATTGAGAGTACGGGGCGGGCATTCACCCCGATCCTCATACTTGCCTCGTCGCTCGTGTCGTGTTCTGTCTCCATCATGCTGAAATTTACCTTATTTACTAAAATGGAAGTCACCCGATCTGCAAACTATCGTCTGCTTCGACAACTTGCTTGGTTGAGTCTTCATCTTCATCTTCATCTTCATCTTCGTCACCATCATCGTCGTTGTCGTCATCCTCGTCATCTAATTCTTCTTGTAGGGCTGCCATTCCCTCCATCAGGCCTATCACATCTTCTTTGGATAAGTCATTCTCCGAGGCATCTTCTTGTGTTTCCTCTCTTAAATACTCATATTTGTATCCGTCAACCAAACGGTCGTACTCGTCATCCGGCAAGATTTCCTTCAAGTGAGCAAATAACTCCTCTAATGACATAGTCTTTTCCGTAACAGTCGCCTCCTCCAGTATCTTTTTTACTACCAAACTTTCAAGCAATTCAGGAACAAAACGCTGCAAACTGCTAGGATTCTTGAAGTAATAATCCTGCAGAATACCACGCATCATCGGAAATTGTAGGCACTGACTCTCAATTGCTCGATTGATCATATCGGGGCTGATCTCAAGACTGCTGGTATTGCAAATTTTCCCAATAACCAAGCCTAAGCGCACCCTACGACGTGACAAATCCCTGTATTCCTGGGCGACTTCTTCGTCCGTTTTACCGCGAACATCTTCGTCGTCAATTTCTCGCGCGTGTGCCAGCTCTTCTCTTATGTCCCTCCACATTTCTGCAAAGTCTTTTGCCACGACAGATTCTGGAACATCAAATGAATATTCATCTGCCAATGCATCCAACACGGCACGCTTCCAGCACGCATTCAATTGTAAATCTCTGTACAGGTTCAGCCTTTTTGCAAGTGATTCCTTCAGAGCGTCTATCGTTTTAAATTCTGACGTCTGTATCGTTTCTTCGTTCACTTCGCTGAGTCTCATTTCCGATACGCTGAGGACTTTTCCCTTTACGGCGGCGCGCTTACCTGCGAAGCGTTTCTCTTCAACATCCTTTGGTATTTGTGTCGTTAGTTCGAATTCTTCCCCAGCCGACTTTCCAATCATAGCGTCAGATATTGCCACTTGAAAAGAGTCTAGTCCAAATCCGATAGGAAGGCGTTCTTCCTCATGGCTAAGTTCCTCAACTAATTTGCCGCCGACAGTGGTTTCACAACTAAACAAAACGATATCACCCTCTTGTACGGGACGATCTACTTCTGTTTTCACTCTAAATTTACTGGCAAATCTGTTATATGCGTTGTCCAATTCTTGCTGGCTCACTTCGCAAACAATCTTTTCAATATTTAGTTTTTTGTGATCACTTAATTCGAAGTCAGGCAGACGCTCAATTGTGAGCTCAAAAACCAACTCGGCTCCGCGCGAATAAGACTTTATGCTGTAAACAGGTGCGATAGAAAGAGTTATTTTCTCTTCTTTCACGATATTATCTGATGCTTTTTGTATTAAATCTTTGATACATACAGCTTCGGCTTGATCAAGGTATTGCCTCCGAATTATATCTTTCGGAACTTTTCCTTTTCGGAACCCATCCATCTTCACTGTTTCGGCTTTTTTGCCCAACCATAGATCCACTTCCTGTTCAATTTCTGAAGGAGAAACGGTAATTACATACGTAGAAGAAATGGACGAGTTCTCCTTTTTATTGACCTGCATTTTTTTACCTTTTAATAAAAACTGGTGTGGCCGAAGGGACTTGAACCCCCATAGCGTTAGCTACCAGGACCTAAACCTGGCGTGTCTACCAATTTCACCACGGCCACACGATTGCGTTCTACGTTTAAACCTAACAAAATATCAGGCGCACCTCAATACATATACCGGGAGCCAACAAAAATTGCGGACAATAAACCAAATAATCGTAAACGTTTGTTTTCCCCAAAACATCCGTACTCTTCTGAGGAGTGGGTACACGCATCTGTTTATAAGAAAAACAAGAGAAAAGGAGAAAGAATCTCATTTCTACTTGTTTTACGAATGTTACTGCAAGCAGTGATTTACAAATAGTCTGGAGGCAGGTAGCCCTCTTCTTGAAATTTAACCAAAGGAAGAAGATCTAAGCGAGTTATACCCTCCATCGCGTTAAAATATATATCATCAATTTGTCCGGTGTAACTAAGATCATCACTATATGTCGCTATGGCCTCTCCTACTCCACCGCACTGGATTATATCAATTAACGAAACCCAATCCTTCCAATTGCTAAATGAATAGCCGACTTCGCCCGAGAAGTCATTCGGAGCAAGTGCCAAATAAACTAGACCCTCTATGGCATTTAGATGGGCTGCGCGCACATTTCCTTGATGTAATTCTTTTAAACTTGCTTGGAGTAACTCCATCATACTGTCAGCACTCTTATTGTCAGGTTTCACACCACCAAAGAAACATTCAGCGACTTCACGCAGACTCCATTGTTCTCCTGAACTCACCTGTTCTGACGCGACAAAACTCACTGCTGCAACAAGCAGCGCCTTACAAAAATTCTTCATAATAAAATCCTCCTATATATTAATAAATGAACTAAGCCAAGCCATATAGCTATCGTCGCTACAATATCCCCGCCTATCTATTCGCCTAGTTTTTTACTCGTGTAATATTGTATCTCTCATAATCTTATGATGTCTTATAATGTTATGAAAGTCAAGTGTTCTTTTTAAAGAGATTGTCTCTTGGTGAATGCTTTGATTGGAGTCATTTTGTCTTGTCAATGTATCACTTCCTTTTAAGCAAGTATCATGGCGATCTGGGTATTAACACCCTTCTCACTCGACGGGTTATGGGGATGCCCACGTTCCTAATAGATTGCGGACTTTTTAGGCAGACAAGCATTTGCGATTATTCAATTTAAAACAGACGATTTAATCCTTCGAACTTTACCAATAGCGGGGGCACTTTTCTTGCACGTTCCTGTAGCTCAGTTACGAAGGCTGGGCCGCGCTTCTTTCCTTTATGCACCTGCCCTCGCTGTTTTTGCCAACGCAATGCATCGCACCTCGAGCGCGCCTGCCTGCTCAAGAGCTTTCTTGCATTCGGCAAGTGTTGCGCCTGACGCAGCGACATCATCTACCACGGCAATGCGTTTTCCCTTTACGAGATTGCGCATACGGGAAGGAACGCTAATACAGTCTTGAACATTTTTAGCTCGCTCTACGGTATCTTTTCCTTTTTGTTTTGGAGTATAACGATTTCTAATCAATACATGAAGGTTTACCTCAGGGCACTTTGGGTACCAGCATTTTATTCCAAGAGCCAATAGTGCAGATTGGTTATACGTTCGCGTTAATAGGCGCCTAGAATGAATTGGCACTGGGACGATGTAGTCAATCCCGTCGAAATCATGCTCATGAAAGAATTTTGCGAAAACCAATGCAAAATGAGGTTCATTCTTGTCTTTTAAACGCAGAATGAATTGCTTAGAAAAATCATCATACACAATGGATGCTAGTACCGTTATGTCTGATGAATTTCTTAGCTTGCTGCATTCTGAGCAACATTGTGCAGATGGGGATGTTTTGTCCTCTTGCTCGCTTCGCTTTAATAAGCAGCCGCAAATCCGACAAATGTTCCTGTTTATGAACCTAAGAGAGAGCCAGCAGCGAGGGCAAATTGCATAGTAATCCTCTGTTTCCGTTCCACAAAACGAGCAAACAGGCGGAAATATTACATTTTTTATTTTGTTCAATGCGAACAATATGTTGATCAATAGTTTCGTCAATGTT
This sequence comes from Holosporales bacterium, assembly GCA_031273545.1. Lineage (GTDB taxonomy): Bacteria > Pseudomonadota > Alphaproteobacteria > BNTO01 > BNTO01 > JAIRNK01. Next base: position 7,586 of record JAISRQ010000056.1, on the reverse strand, counting down.
CGTCACGAGTTTATGTTGTTTATATCTATATTGTATATCCGTCTACTTGAAAGATCAATGTAATAGTCGTGTGTACCTGCTTGTCTGAATAGTAAGAATGTCTTCGTGTCGTGTAGTCGCGGTATTTTGCTATACGACATAACCTATTGATGAAGAGAAGTTTTTCTTTATTAAAATATTTTAAAATAATCTTTCAATTCGAAAGGAAAGTACTTGATCCCGGAGTTCGTATGGGGTATCAATAGCACATCAAGTGCAGCTATTCGTGCAAGTTAGATGTTATCCACGTTTCTGGTTAATAACTTGTGTCTGGTATGGCTGTTTTGTATGAGCGCAAGGATAGGTACAGTAGGTATACATCAGTTCCTAGTTGTTATCCTATTCGGGGTAGTTTTTTTGTTAGTATAAAAAAGGAGTTTATTATGAAGAATTTTTGTAAGGCGTTGCTTGTCGCAGCAGTAAGTTTTGTCGCTTCGGACCAGGCCTCATCGCAGCAAACAGCAGTAAGGTGGAAGTTTTGGCAGATTGCAGAACATATTATAAATAACAATACATTTAACTTACCGGATGAACAATTCGCTTATCTGGATAATCAAATTGCATATGTCAATGCTAATATGCAAGACGAGAAGAAAATAAGAGCACTGATAAAGTTGGCGCACTTTAATTACCCTAACAATGGAGTCGGTGATTATATTGATGCTGGATTCAGCGATGTTAATGATGCTATTCGGGTAATAAACATGCTCAAGGATGGTAGCATATATACCTTTACGCAACAGTGTTGTGAATCTGCGAACATCCCTCATTTTCCCTTTAATCTCGCGCCTGATGAGGCCTGCTTTGAGGTAATGGAAGCGGTGGTGAGCCTGCATGCTAGCCAATTTTTGCCGAGAAGTTAATGCATGCGAATAGTACCGCTACGATGTTTATTTTGACCTAATGGGCTGCCCTTTGGCGTTTGCGTATGCAATCGCAGCAGGGGGCCCGTTACTACAGGGGCTATTGAATCTACCTACCTACCTGTTTTTCTAGGGGTAAAGCCTTACTTCCTTTTGATATTCCCGCCTTTCGTTGATTGTTAAAAATATTTGAATACAGAAAGAAAGTGACTTGATCTCGGTGGTGGTATGTGACAACAATACACCAAGTGTAGCTACTCATGCGAATCAAATGCTAGTTCCGTTTTGGATTAATAGCTTTAGTTCGATATTGCTGCTCAGTACGAATGTAAGAATAGATGATGCGATTGCACAGTAGTTATAGTCGTTGCCCTATTTGGTTTAGTTTCTTTTATTAGTGTAGTAAAGGAGTTTATTATGAAGAACTTTTGTAAGGCGCTGCTTGTTGCAGCAGTAGGTTTGGTCGCATCAGAGCAGGCCTCATCGCAAGGATGGACGTTTGATGAAACAGCGATGTTTATGGTGCTTCATGAGAGCGGGACTCCAGAACGTGATATTCCTGACGCAGTCGGACATACTCGGCTAGACTGCATAACCATGGGCAGATTAATTTATGGGGACGGTGGAATTGTCGCGAATTTGGATGAAGATAATGCGATTGCGTTTCGGCCCGCTATAGTAAACCTATTGAACCATACGAGTAATAATACCTTCAACACAATTTCAGATTTCGTCGCGATTGCGCGACTTTGCATAGACTTTAAACTACTTAAAGCTATATTTTTGCTAGAGGATAGTGGGTCATCTGTTGGAGTTTTCGACTATTTTCACCTATTTAGAACATTTGAGAACCTAGGGGCATTGGCAATGTTTGTCAATTATGGCACTCCTGCAAGGATTATCAGAGACGCACGGATGTCAACAGGTATTTTTGGTGACTGGGAACGTAGTCTGCAGTATGACGCGCGTCCTTTCGAGTATGAAGACGTATCGCTTTTGATACACATGAGAGAAGCAGGTTATGACATTCAAGACATCGCTGATCAAGTTGGGCACTCGGTGAGCCGGTGTGAATGGAAGTATAGACGAATCGACAGTTTGGATTATGACAATGCGTGGCATGAGTTAAATACTCATGAGCCCCGTGGCGTCCGTTGGAGCAGGATTGGCGTGTTAGCTTTAGCAATTCGAGCTAGCGACGCTAATCTCATGGAGCCAGATGCTGTATTGGCCCTATTTAATGCCTTGGTCGATAGTAGCCAAGCAGAGTCTGAGGTGAATGGTTACCCGGGATGATTGCTGTTCTAATTAATGCTTCGTCGTTAGAGAAAAATGCTTACTGCCTTTCTCTTAATATTACGGGCTTTTGAGCCAGTCAAACGCCGCGGACGAACGCTTCGGATTTTTAAGTTTGTCCGCAATCTTTGGGGATCTATACAGTGAGTACATTGAGAGGAACAAATGTTAGAAGAGGGTCGTAAACGCTTTTCCCCCCATAATGTCCGTAATTGGGGGGCGCATCGCCATGACGTTCTTTCTCGTAAACGATGTACTGATAATAAAAATGAGTTCGATTAAGGTGCTGATTAGAAAATAATTTTTCGATAGCAAGAAAAAAGTCCATTTACTTTTGTATTTATGTATAGTACATATAGATATGCAGAGTTGTAGTTACTAATATAGATTTAATGCTGGCTACGTTCCTAGCCAATAATTTATAATCAATACTGCTGTTTGGTTGGGATGTAAGAATAGGCGTGGCGAATGTACATTAGTTCTAGCTATTATACTGTTTTGGTAGTTTTTTGTTAATATAGAAAAGGAGTTTATTATGAAGAATTTTTTTAAGGCGCTGCTTGTTGCAACAGTAAGTTTCGTTGCTTCAGAGCAAGTTAATTCAGCACAATCACAAAGGTATCAAGAACCACAATGGAACTTTGCAGATGTTGTCGGATTTTTTCATTTCAATGATGTAGGTGTGCATTCCCCTGAAGAATGTGATGAGTTGCTACGGGCAGCTAATTTGCATGCGGATCTGGAGATGGATTGGGTCTATGATTTTGCTATAATCAACCTAATTCGTTCTCCTGAGTCATTTTATGAACTGAAATATCAAGTTGCTATATATGGCATGATCTTGAATAAGACGTTACGTAGAGAATCCAATAATAGGATTGGTGAGGGCTATGAGGGCGTATTCAATAGCTTAGTTAGGATAAATCCAGGATTTGAGGACTTCCTTGAATCCATAGATTGGTTATAGATTCAGGACTTGCCGAATTCCCTCTATCCATATTTTCATCTGATTTTAGGTGATACAGTGGATCTGTTTGAAAATTGGGACGAGACTATGCGGCAACGCAGCTGCCTATCTCATTTTTGTGTCCAACTTTTCAAGCAATTTTACTATATATACCGGGGCCCTCAAAGATTGTGAGAAAAAAGATTAAGGATAATAGGTGTTTTGGTGCCCCAAAACCCCGCAATCATTTGGGGATTGGGTATAAGGATCCAATGCAGCAATTTTTCAGTGCTTAGCGTATTTTTTTTTGCATGCCGCATATCCTCCATTGATTGCGGCGTTTTAATAAGAGCGAACTCTTGCCATTCTGTTCTTCCGGGTGTATTTGGGTCTGATCGGGGGGCGAGTATTTGAGTCTGTCACGTTGTTTATTTGGTGAGCAAAGTATTGTTCCTTCTTGATATTTTCATTTTTAGAGATAAGGACTTTGATGGACTTATTTGAAGCGAATAGTGATACAAATGCTGTTACTGCTGCGTTTCTGCCCATAATTCGGATGGCTGTTCTCGTTTGTTGGAATCTATTTATAGGGAAGGTGGAGTTCTCCCCAGATTAGCTGACGGCGCCTATGTTAGTGCTATAAACAGGAGAATGAGGGCGGCAGGACTTGGATTCAAGGGGGGGCGTTGCGGTGACACGACATACGGGAAGCGAACTATATTGCGGCATCTGTCTCCCCTATGAAATCTTCCGTGAGTTGGGAATAAAATATATTAATGCACAAAGGCGATAATAGTGGCTATTCACCACCAACTCCCCAAAGGATACTGACTTTTGAGCCAGTCAAACGCCACGGACTGATGCTTAGGATTTTTCAGTTTGTCCGCAATCTTTGGGGATCCCGGCACAGGAAGACCAGAGCGCTCTTCACGATATTTCAATAATTCGACATTTTATTGAAGATTGGGTACACTCAGAAAAAGTGTATTTTATGTAGAGGTCTCATGCAGTACAGTAATAAAGTTGTGGAATTGTGTAAAAATCCTCCAAATGTGGGAACGCTGGATGAGAAGTGTTCCGATGTGGGGACGGGGATCGTGGGCTCCCCTGCATGCGGGGACGTGCTCAGGCTCCAAATTCAGGTGAGCGATGATGGCGTGATTGAGGAGGCGAAGTTTAAAACGTTCGGTTGTGGGTCCGCTATTGCTGCGTCTGCGTTGGCTACGACTTGGATAAAAGGAAGGACGTTAGACGAAGCGCTGGATATAAAAAACACCGAGATAGCGGATGACCTAGCATTGCCACCAATCAAGCTGCATTGTTCTGTTTTAGCGGCGAATGCAATAAAATCCGCCGTGGATGATTACAAGAACAAACACAAATCATGATTGCGTTGGACGTCACGTCGCTGTCGCCTGTCTGCGCCAGGGTTTTTGGCGTGGACATCTATTGGTATGGCGTCGCGTATGTCGTTAGTCTCTGGTTAGCTTTGTTTTATGCCAAGCGGCTCACGGTGAATGACGTTTTTCGTGTGGATGCATTTCTTCCGGTTGCGTGTGTAGGGATTGTGGTTGGAGGGCGGCTTGGGCATGTGCTTTTCTATGATGCGTGCTACTACATGCAACATGTTCTCGACATATTAAAAATCAGAGACGGTGGAATGTCGTTTCATGGAGGGTTGATTGGAGTCGCGTTAGGGGCGGTCTGGTTTTGCCGAAGAAAAAGTATAAAATTCTTGTATTTTTTAGATGTGCTTGCAATGACAGCTCCGATTGGGCTTGGAATTGGACGAATTGCTAATTTTGTGAACAGCGAGCTGTATGGTGTCCCGACTACGCTACCGTGTGGAGTGGTCTTTCGAGGGGTGCGTGAAGCGAGGCATCCTACGCAAATATACGAAGCCCTGACGGAAGGAGTGCTTACCTTTTTCATACTAAGGTGGTGCCGTTCCAAGCAAGCGGCGAAGGATGGGCGTGTCTCTTCCATTTTTCTAATTTGTTATAGCGTAGCACGCTTTACTATTGACTTTGTGAAGGATTCTAAACACGTTTATGGACTTACTGTAGGGCAGTGGTTATCTGCGGGAATGGCGTTGACTGGAGTACTGGGGGTATGCCTCACGCAAGTGTCGCCTCCCTCGAGTGTTGCTTCTCCTACAAAAAAGTAAGGAACCGTATCCAGCCCAGCATCATTTGGGCCTCCGATATACATTATGCTGTTATCTGTCGCGAGCTTGATATTTTGACACTTTACGCCTTCATCTTTACCGGGTTAGGGTAGAAGAGTTGCACAAAGGGATTGCGCTTCTGCATTCCCTTGGTCTGCCGCTAGCTTTAAGTACTTCGTCGCCTCTATTCTATCCTGTGCTACACCAGTTCTACTATATAGGTACTCGCCATAATTGTATTGCGCTTCTGCATTCCCTTGGTCTGCTGCTAGCTTATAGTACTTCGCAGCCTCACCGAAGTTTCCTTGTTCTGATATAGCGTTCGCATAATATAGTTGTCCATACATGCATCCTTGATCTGCTGATAGTTTGTGATACCTTATGCCTTCCTTTTCATTACGCGCGACGCCGTCTCCATTACGTAGGCACGCACCATAATTATTTTGTCCCTCCGGATCGCCTTGGTCAGCTGATAGTTTAAAGTACTTAACAGCCTCGATTTCATCAGGTGCTGTACCAAATCCTCTATACAGGCATAGTCCATAATAAACCTGCCCAGTTGGATCTCCTTTGTCTGCGGACATCTTAGAGTACTTTGCAGCTTCAAATAAGTTGATTGTTCCGTTTATACCAAACATTTTATTGCACGCATATGCATTTTGAGCAGGTATTAGACCTAAATCTGCAGCTTGTTTGCAATACTTTTCAGCGTTGGATTTTTCCTTTTGGTCTCCTTTTTGTTCCAAATAAATTGAGTAAGCGTAGTCTCCTTCAGGAAAACCAATGTCAATTAACTGCGTTAAATATCGTAGTCCCTCACGTGCGTTGGTACCTACTTCATCTGCATGTATCAAGCGCTCTGCATAATGCAGTTTTGCTCCCAGGTGTCCTTGTTCGGCAGCCTTTTTAAAATATTCCGTACCTGCGGTGAGGTCAACGTTTGTCCCTAAACCAAGAGATAAACAAATACCGAGATAAAATTGTGCATTGGCATTTTCTCTATCTGCTGCTACCTTTAAATACTTTACAGCCTCAATTAACTCAGCTTTTTCGTTTGCGATATCCTCAAGGGTCTTTTCCGGCTGATCTGATTTTCCCTTCCTTGCCTCATCCTTTTCTTCGCAAAAGTGTATTCCTAAATGTATGTCTTGACTTTCGAAAACGCGAAGTGCATACTTAATGTGTGCTCCAATGTCTCCTTCATCAGCCAATTGTTTTACTATTGCGGCGTCTTTCTTTAACAACGCTAGCTTTTCTCTTTCGGCTTGTCGCTTTTTGGCGGCAAGCCTTTCTGCGGCGGTTTCTATGTGTATTTTAGCTAACTGTTGGTCTTTGAGACGCTCTATTTTCGTGGGCATCGGTGCCAAGGGCTGAGCACCAGTAGGAACTTCTTGTCGAGTTTTAGTGCGTCCTACCTCCTGACGCGTTGGCGTTGCAGATGTTTCCAGTAGCATTCCCTCTGGGCTATTTTTAGAATAATCCGACGTTGACGTACCAGCATATCTACACAAATTGCTGGCGAAGCACGTGTTAATTTCTACTTCTGCTGAGATATAGGGGAGTAGCAAGCAAAGGATACTACGGTAAATATTTTTAATCGATTTTTTATTCATATCTCATCACCTGCATCATGATCAACCCATAGGACTATTATACTTAACTTCGTTCAAAGTATGCAATGAAAATCCGCATCGAAATATGAGTAGAATGAAAAAAAAAATATTTTACGCGCGTACCTATACTCAATCGCGGAGAGATCATGGATTTTTATTATAAGCAATGATGTGAGTTATTCCAACTGGATATTGGTTGTTCTCATGTCGCGCCGACCCAGCATTTGACCGCGTTTGGGTATATACCCAATCCTCAGAAGATCACGAACCTTTTGTGCGAATAAAAGCTCATGATTATTAAGGTCCTGATCAAGCGTTGGGGCTTAGGTATAGGTCATTTTCTTTTTCATAAAATAGGACTAAACAATCTGCGTAACGGGCTTGCGCTTTTGGTCTCCCTCTGGTTCGCCGTTTGCAGTAGTTCGCAGTCCCTTCCGCGTCAGTTCGATTTTTTTGGCGATCTATGTATTGGTCTTGTCTTTTTTCTCATTTCTTCTCTGTAGCGTTCCAATCCGCATTGTGCAGCTATATTCCCTTGTGCAGCAGACAGTTTGTAGTACCTCGCAGCCTGGTTCGGGTCCTGTTCGAATATAGCGTCCGCATAATATAGTTGCCCTGTTGCATCTTCTTGATCTGCCGCTAGTTTGTAATATTTTATAGCT
>JAISRQ010000113.1 GCA_031273545.1 Holosporales bacterium | reverse complement strand
TCAACTTTCCAACAAACTGTGACACCATATGTAAAAAGCGCAGCTCATTGCAAACCTTATGCAAGTACGAATTAGGAATATCGTAAAGCAACTTAGCTAAGTGTGGGAACGAGGCGTCTCTTTTTTGAAATGGAATATAATCCCCTGCCTTTACATCAAAAATGTCGTAATTATCTTCAAAATCCAGCGATAATGTTGCGATCTGCTCTGGATGCATCCACTTCTTTGCAAAAACTTCTTCTTCTGTTTCTTTTTTTATTGACTTACTTTTAGCATTGCTTCCCTTTGGTACTCGGGTAAGAGGGAGCTTAAAATCTAAAAAGGTAAGGCGACTGTATACGTGCTTTGCCCAAAACTTATAGCAATCAGACAATATTTCTCGAAAATTTTTATCATAAAATACAGGGTCATCTCGTAACATGCTTTTAATATTTTCACCTAAGTTTCTTATTCCGCTTAGGTCTATGTTGTCGAGAACAGCTTGGTCAAACACGCTTGTTGTCGCATTTCCGTCATTTAACACGGACGTCAAACTTGGAACCTTCAAAAGTTTATCGACATTTTCGGGCTGCAAATCTCCCAGCATTCCAAGGAGGTCACACCCGTGTAAAAGGAAAACAAAGAACGGGTTTTTGTCTATTTCTGCACAAATTAGGTACAATACTGCTGCAATATGTTTGCACGGCATGGCCCAATCAGGACAACTACAATCCGCCTGTAAGTTCCGCCAACCATGCGGGAATATGTGGATGCCAGCCTCTTCTAAGCGCTCAAAGAGCTGGGGCGGAAGCTGTTTGCTTACCAGCGCAGACAAAATTGTTGGCGACTCATTTATTATTTGGGATATTGTTGCTTTTTGTTCATCCGTAAACTCATTTAAAATGATTTTTACTTTGTATGGCGAGGGACGCGAACCATTTACTCGCGCAGTTATAACGTTTTTTTCGGTTTTTATGCTGTGCGCCCGTCCCGTATTCGCGTACGTTTTGCCGCGTGGAAGCCTGTTTTCGTCGGAGATTTCGTTGAATACATCCAACCACTTTTTTCCCCACCACGTTTTCCCATAAACATTAGCCATAAGTCATATAAGCAGCACACGAATAATGCCCCATCGTACAAGATAAAGGTATGATAATCAAATAAATCAACAAGAGTGACGTTATCTACAAAATTTAAAGACCAGTCGTAATGTGGTGCAACCCGAGAATTTTGATAATTTTGTGGAAATAACAATATATAAAAGATTGCAATTCTCAAAAAAGACGAAACATATGCAATTGCTTTTGTAGCTTAAATAAGTAAGAATGTTAGCGTTGTTCTATTGAAACGGGAGTCAATTGTGCCGAAAAGCATAAGGCTAAGTTCAGGATTTATACTATTAATAATTACCCTTGTCGGTGCCATGATCGCAATTTTGCCTCCGCCAGCTGGAGTCGACCCCAAGGCATTCCCTATTTTTGGGATATTTATTGCGGTCATTCTAGGCGTGCTCTTACAGCCGTACCCCATGGTTGTTGTTACATTAATTGGCTTCTTTGCATGTCTCATTTTCAAGTTAATCCCCGCATCCGAGGGGTTTGCTTGCTTTGGACAAAGCGTCGTGTGGCTTGTTGTTTTTGCGTCGATTGCGGCCAAGTCGTTCGTGAAAACCAATCTTGGCCACAGGACTGCGTGTTTTTTCATTCAAAAAATGGGACACAGCTCGCTTAGCCTTGCTTATGGTATAACGTTTGGTGAGTTAATTTTGTCCCCAATGATCCCCAGCAACACGGCAAGGGCATCTTGTGTCACTGTTCCCTTAACCGTTTCAATCAGCGAATCACTTGGAAGCTTTGCTACTAATCACACAGAAGGCGTTGTCGGCCGTTTCTTAAGCCTATGCTCTGTTCACGCGAATCAGCTGACTTGTGCTGTGTTTTTGACCTCAGTTGCAAGTAACCCAATCTGCCAAAATTTTATGGCAGACATAGGAATACACGTATCTTGGATTGAATGGTTCATTATTGCGAGTGTCCCAGGTTTACTGTGTTTGTTTGCCATGCCGTGGATTATGTACAAGTTATCACCACCACAGTTAACGAAAATTGCAAATGCGGGTGAAATCGCCCAAAAGCAACTTAGCACCATGCCTCCTATGAGTAAGAAAGAATACATCACAATGTTTGTATTCATTGGGATGTTGACTTGCTGGATATTCGGGGACGTAATACATGTTCCAACAGGGGTTGTTGCGTTAGGGGGATTATGTGCGCTACTTGCCACGAACGTCCTTGATGCAGAGGATCTGACTGGAGCTAAGGATATTTGGTCTATATGTATATGGCTGTCAATTCTAAACGTAATGGCGCTTAAACTTACGGAATTTGGTTTAATTCAGCATTATTCGCTCGTATTGCGGGGAAGTGTGTCGGGGATGGCGTGGCCATTGGCGCTATGTGTCGTCTCCGTAACGTACTATTTCGCCAGATACTTAGTTCCTGGAAACGTGTTGCATGCATGTGCAATGTTTCCGCCGTTTGCGCAGCTACTGATTGCGTGTGGGGTGCCAGCCAAGCTTGGGTGCATGACACTAGGGATTATTACAGCATATTGTGGATTTGTTACGCCTTACGGGTCGTCATCCTGTCCGCTGTACTTTAACACTGGTTATATAGATCAACGCCTTTGGTGGAGGATCGGGTTTATTACGACACTAATATACTTCGCCATATGGGGAATATTTGGAGGCATATGGTGGAAGATTTTGGGGTATTGGTGAAAATTGTACACACGGTTTTTTGGGCTGCATTCTTGGTGTAAAACCTGCGGCCGCAACCTCGGTTTTCTGTGTCGTTCTTTGAAAATTGATGTTTGGCAACTTACGCCTGAATACAGCGACTTTCCAATATTACGGACCTTTTGGGGAAACAAATGCTTGCAATTGTTCAGCATCTGTTCTTCCTTCTTTGATGGCCCTATATGTTTGCGAAAATTGCTAACCCAACAAAACAGTTGTGTAGTACGATTAGTTATGGTTAAATTCCCTTTTTTATTTTTTTTCAGGGATTTAGCCATTTATTGTTATTTTTGTACAAACCATCTAAATAGTGAGCACAAATATTTTCATGGCATTGACATCCTCTCTATTTTTTGCGAGATTGTGCGTATGGGCCCTTGTGGCGGAATTGGTAGACGCGATAGACTCAAAATCTATTACCTTCCAGGTGTGGGAGTTCAAGTCTCCCCGAGGGTACCATTGTTTCATAAACCTTCATGCGCGGGGCTGGGTATCAGACGCTTATGGCTTCAATGGCTTTGTCAATAAGGAACGTAAAGAAAACATTCATTCAAAGTGGAAATTCTTTAGAGGTATTGAAAGGGGTCGACTTTGATTTGTTTCCGCGCGACATAGTCGCCTTGACCGGTGCGAGCGGAACAGGAAAGACGACACTTCTCCAAATTATGGGCTTAATAGATTCTCCAACGGAGGGCGAGGTCACAGTTGCAGGCACGACATTTTCGTGCAAGAACAACGCGACGCTGCGTGACAAGTTTCGTCGCAACTTTATAGGCTTTGTCTACCAGTATCACCATCTTTTGTCTGAATTAACAGCCCTTGAAAACGTTATGTTGCCGCAATTAATTTTGGGCAAGCCCCGTACGGAAGCAAAGGACAAGGCGAGGGACTTGCTTAGGGATATGAACCTCGAACACAGGACACACCATTTTCCATCACAGCTTTCCGGTGGCGAACAGCAGCGCGTCGCAATTGCTAGGGCGCTTATTAATGACCCGCAAATCATCCTTGCAGACGAACCTACAGGAAATTTGGATGATTACACTGCACGACATGTGTTTGAGGTTTTGTTGAACTTGACTCAGCAAAAGAACATTGCCGCCGTGGTTGCTACTCATAACATGGAGCTGGTGCCACTGATGAGTCGACATGTGGAGCTGCGCCTTGGAGGGCTAGCGTAAGGCGTGGTGCGGCCTATCCACATTCGTTGCTTTCCCGGCAGCGTGTTCTCGCACTAGTCAAACGTGCCCTCCTGGCCAGTGTTCGCAAAAATGCAATACACCTGGACAAATCGATTACAATAATGAGATACTTTCGCGTACGCGTTTACTAGAATTTGCAGATTAGTGAAGATTATTACATGGAATGTGAACTCCGTTCGTGCCAGGTTGCATTTATTTGGCCCTTGGTTATCAAAGGTGTCCCCGGACGTGGTTTTGTTACAAGAGTTAAAATGCCAAGACGACACGTTTCCATTCGCTTTTTTCGAAGAAATGGGCTTTTCTTGTAAAATTTTGGGGCAAAAGTCGTATAACGGGGTTGCAATATTATCCAAGCGCTCGATCGAAGATGTCCAGTGCGGGCTACCTACTTTTGAGGAAGATAAGTCTGCGCGCTATATCGAAGCCGTAATTGATGGAAAAGTTCGCATTGCAAGTATATATGTTCCAAATGGCGGGCTGGTAGTTGGCGCTAAGGAATATTTATATAAACTTGAGTTCTTGCGACGTTTTAAGGATCATATAGAAAAGCTAAATACATATAACGAGATAACGTTAATCGGCGGGGATTATAATATTGCCCCTGACGACTTTGATGTGTATAACGCGAAGATTTGGCATGAAAGGGTTTGCTGTACAACGGAAGAACGGGAAGCCTTTAAGGAGATTATGGGCGTAGGATACACTGATTTGTTGCGCGATTCGTTTGATCGTCAGGCGATATACCCGAAAAACAGGCCATTTACTTGGTGGGATTACCGCTCTGCGTCGTTTACAATTAACTATGGGCTTAGAATTGATCACTTTTTGGCAAATTCGCATGCACAATCTAGAGTAGAAAATGTTTACGTAGATACGTGGCCGAGGAAAATGCTTAGGCCGTCAGATCACGCGCCAGTTGTGTGCGAGCTTAATGAAAATGCTTAAGGAAGTTTGTAGCAACATTGAGCGAGGAGGACGACATGGTAATTGTGTTGCTAGGGGGCCGAGATAGCAGACAAGAGTCTAAAAAATCGTAAGAATCTGTTAGCCCAAAAGGTTCCGAAAGCTTTTGGTGATTGGATATAACCATCCTCCTGCACATAAAGAAATATATAAAAATAAATATCTAAATGGGAATACACCCTGGTATCAAAGCAGGGAAAAAACAATAAAAACGCAAATGCTTGCTTGCCTCAAAAGTTCGCAACCTCACAGAAAAAAACACTAGAACGATAAAAGACTGCAAAAAAAATGCGAATCACACATCAATATGGTGCCCAGAAGAAGACTCGAACTTCCAAGAGTTATTACTCACTAGTACCTGAAACTAGCGCGTCTACCAATTCCGCCATCTGGGCACAGCACCTTCCGCTGCAAAATGCTGAGAAGAGGATTTGAACCTCCGACCTACTGATTACGAATCAGTTGCTCTACCAACTGAGCTATCTCAGCACACAGTCTGTATCATTGCAAATTACAGAGGGGTATGTCAAATGTGCGACCGGATCATTTTCATTACATTGACCGAGGGCTCTGTGCGAACACTTGCGTAACAAAACTCCATTCCACGCATTCGTCCCTTGGCTAAATCTACACTCATTCAAGAACACGCGATAGCACCAAGATTGCGGATAACAAATAGAAGAATAATAAGCGTTTGTTCGCTAAAAAGTTCCTAATCTTTTGTGGAGTAGATCGTGAGCGTTTGTTTGCTCAAAAAGTTCCTAATCTTTTGTGAATGTAAATACATGAAAAATAAGCAAGCTATTCGTAATATGGATTAACTTTTGTGAATCAAGGTTATAGAATGATACATGAATACATGAGCAACCATCTCCGAAAACAAAGGGCATTGCATGGCAGGATTGCAAGACATAAAAAAGCGAATTCAAACCGTACAGTCAACCCATAAGTTGATTTCCGCAATGAAATTAATTGCCGCTTCGCGCTTTCGGCAATCGATTCGGCTTCTCCAAGTCGCGCGTGATTACGAAGCATCTTTGACGAATGCGCTACGAACCATCGTCAGCGACAAGGACCAACGCGACCTTTGCCGGAAGTATTTTCCCACACATTTTTTTGAAGACACCCCCTCAAAGCCGCGCGTAATTTGCGTATTTGGCGCACAAAAAGGGCTTTGTGGAAACTACAACTTGGCGTCAATAAAGGAGGCGATTGCCGTTGAAGCACGGGATGCAAAGAACCGCAAATGTGAATTTGTGCCAATGACGCTCAAGGCTGCGGAATATTTCGTAAAACATAAGCCAGACCAAACTGAGCCTTTGGCAGGATTGGGGCATTTCTCTAAAAAGGCGACATGTATGGACCTTGCTACGTATGTATTTGACCATATTAAAAACTGGTACATAAACGGGGAAGTCGGCGCTGTAAGTATTGTATGCGGAAAATTTGTAAATACGCTAACGCAAAGTGTCGAATCGTTCGATTTGTACCCGAATAAAGATCTTCTTGAACGTTTCATAACCGTTGCACCGATAGAACATGTTTCAAAAGGGTCGCAAGCGCAGACAGGGGGGCCACAAGCCCAAGCAATAGGACCACAGGCTCATACCGGAACAGAGGCCAGCCACGCAGGAACAACTCCCTCCCCGCAAAACAACACCGAAACAGAACCCTCACAGATTTGCAAGCTGCGCATAGAGCCGTCACTTGAAAAAGTCGTAATCCCGTTGCTAGATACACTTGCGCTGGTGCGAATTTACAAGGCGTTCTTGGAATCTGAGACATGCGAGTTTGCTGCGCGGATGACTATGATGGATAGCTCCAAACGCAATGCCGAGGAGTTAGTTGACAAGCTGAGCCTGCAATATAACCGCACGCGACAAGCAAACATTACAAACGAATTAATCGAGATTATTGCGGGAACAGCTGAACGCGAATAGATACTTCAATACACAAAGTAGTAAATGAATGCATACAAAAAAAATAAAATAGTCACAAGCGCTCGTTATATTAAAAAATCCGTAAGAATTTGTTACGCTAGGGGCTCTGCAATCATTTAGGGCGTGGATCAAACAACTTCCGAATAAAATAATCCGCAGCAGGGATAGCGACCCTTGACCCGTGCTCATGCAGTCCCATTGATTTTGGCGTTGGGTACCCGATAAACACAGCAAATACAAGCGGGCGCCCTGCCTTTAGCAAATTCGCCCCAGATCCAGCTGCCTCCGACGCATTAGCAAGCTCGACTGCACCTGCAAACCATTGAGTTTTACTATCTAATATTAGAAAAGGGACGCGTTTTTATTGAAAATAATGTTTTTTTTATTAGAGGTGGTAAAAATAAATGTGTTAATAGAAACAATATCTTCACGATTTATTAAGATAGCTAAATATATAATCTGGATATACACGACTTATTACTCTGATGTAGGGGAAAGTGGTGTATGTGGTAACAATATAGTCACACAATAAGCGAAGAGGATAATATGGAAAAAATGTTTTTAAAAAAGGTATCTAATAAGTTAGCAATTGTTGTATTGGGTTTGCTTGTTGGAGGAGCATTTGGAATTGAGACAAGCGCTGCAACTACAGTAGGTGCTCGTGCTACAGCTAATTTTATAAATAAAAAGCAAGATCAAAGCGTTTTGTGGCCTGGAGCTACATTTCGCAGAAATCTGACTGAAATGTGGATAGAAGGAGTGGACTTAAAGGGGCGTAAGTTTACAATAAGACTGGAAGAGGCTACGCCTGAACACCTTGCTCTATTGACGCAAAATTTAAGTATCAAGGAGAGGATCCATGCCAAGTTTTTAATTGGGAGTTTGTTTAAGGGGGACTCTGGCGAATTACTAACGCCAGTAAAAGAAGGAATCGAATCGAAAAAATATAGAGTGTACGCGATAAAAGATGAGGAAGGAACAGTTGTTGGTTTAATCTGGGGAAATATTGATGGAGAAAACCCCGATGGAAAATTATTCATAGCGAAAAAATATGCAAGAAATGGGTACGGGATTCAAGCAATTATTACTGCTGTTCACGGTGGTGGTCTTTACTACGAAGGGGGAATAGAGAAGACAAATCAAGCATCCCTGTTCGCTACTGCATCTGCAATGGAGAGGGGAAATTTGGAGTTATTTCTGAATTGCGAAGACCGGCTTGACTTACACCACAGACCAGTTACAGCGAATGAATTAATACAACTTGCTACGACGGGAACAAGTAAGAATCCGTACCTAAACGAGGTGGCGGAAGGAATGGGTGCAGTAAGATTTAAGCTATTGCCTCGTTAATCTTGCCAAGTTGCGCTTCTCATCAGAGCGCAACAATGCTCCTGCGATAAAACGTAATTATTGCAACCAAACCCAATATCCTTATCACATATCCGTATTAGCAGGTACAACTCCGTCTCCTGCTTTAGATCCTGCACGATCAATAAAAATTTGTTTTAAATCATTTAGAGTGTTCACTGCCCACTTATACTTTTTTACGTTACAGTACATTAAATCGATACCGTTCTCCAATATTCCCCCCTCCGGGAATAAATCCAACCTTGAAGAAACACAATCACTAACAACTTCATACAACGCCTCATCGTTATAATTCAAAGAGTCGCAATACCCAATCTCATTTGAATGTTCATAAAAATACGAACGATACTGAACATTTCGGAAAGAAAGCCATCGTGAATAAATGTCTCGAGAGTACTCACTTTGCTCCATATAAGGCTTTCTTCTTAAAAAATTACCAAACATTATTATAGCTGCCTCTACAACCTTGTCGAGCTTCACTATAGTACAATCAAAAGGATCTTCAGGTGTGGATAGTCCAGAAGCAACAACTGACATATTTTGTAACACTTTATCAGCTTTATCGAACAAACCCGGATCGATAGAAAGACCTTCAGTACTACCAATCATCCTGTGCCCACCACCAAAATTTATTACTCTAATTCCTAATGCAACTACCTTGTTCCCAGGTATGTTTTGAACCATTACAGACGGCAAGCCGTCCTCCTCAATCGCCGACAAACCACCGTAAATTCCAGAAAATACACCAATTGCCACTAAAAAAAACTTGAACATAACTCCTCCTATTAATTTCATAAACAACAAATACCCGCGTGCACGAGGTAAACGCACCACATCAAGCCAACGAAAGATCTTGCCCTTCGAAATTTTTGTGTACCAAACCACGCGTCGCTGCAGTATATCAATATTATACAGGTAGTTCAAGTCAAAAAGTTATGTAGTCGCACTCAACGACGCAAAAATAGTCATTTACTTTTCTTGTAAATCTTTTTCCTTCCTCTCGGACTCGCGTCATTTTTCACTTTTTAGTTCATATGGGTATCCATTTCGCTAGTCAAACGACCTCATGCGTTCTATCAAAACCCAGCATCCTCATCACATATCCGCAGTAGCAGGTACAACTCCGTCTCCTGCTTTAGATCCTGCACTATCAATAAAAATTTGTTTTAAATCATTTAGAGTGTTCACCGCCCACTTATACTTTTTTACGTTACAGTACATTAAATCGATACCGTTCTCCAATATTCCCCCCTCCGGGAATAAATCCAACCTTGAACAAACACAACCGCTAACAACTTCATACAACGCCTTATCGTTATAATTCAAAGAGTCGCAATACCCAATTTCATCCGAATGTTCATAAAAATACGAACGATACTGAATATTTCGGAAGGAAAGCCATGGTACATAAATGTCCCGAGAGTACTCACTTTGCTCCATATAAGGCTTTCTTCTTAAAAAATCACCAAACATTATGATAGCGGCTTCGATAACCCTATCGAGCTTCACTATAGTACAATCCAAAGGATC
>JAISRQ010000082.1 GCA_031273545.1 Holosporales bacterium | reverse complement strand
CGGACTCTCGGACTCTCGGACTCTCGGACTCTCGGACTCTCGGACTCTCGGACTCTGAACTTTTGGGCGAGCTGCGTCCAAACCTCCTCACTATTTTCCGGCATTTTACTAAATATGCTTTCCAACTCCCTCTAAATCGCGCTGGTACATCTCAAAAAAGCGCTAAACTCAAACTCCTCACATCATCAATCATTTCAATCCTTTTCTCTTCTGCCGTTCACGCCACGACAACTGCGGATTTAGAAAATTCCAAATTGTCCACAGCAATCAATCTCCTTGGCTCTGTTTCTTCTTGCATCGAGTCTGGCCCCTCCACATCCAATTATCGAACACTAGTAAGAACTAATGTTGACAAAATCAAAGAAGATCTCCTTGCTGCACAAACAGAATTCACCGAAATTGCTGAAGAATTAGAGTCAGTTACCGAAGAACGCAACACAGCTCTTGACGACCTTGACGATATGACTGTGCTGCGCAACACAGCCGTTGGTGAACGCGATGCCGCCATTTCCGCTCGAGATTTGTATAAAAAGATCGTTCTTGCCACGTTTCCCCTTCCTCAGTCGTCGACGTTACCTTCACTATCTGCTATACCAGCAATGTTGAGCGATACGACAACATTAGTGCTAATTCACCAATCTTCAGTATCTCTTACTGATGCGGCTTTAGCCCAAATTACACGCATGGTGGTCGTTGGGACTTACGCTCCAACGGGATTAACCTATTCAAAATTAACAAACCTACAAAGTCTTCGCATGTTCAATGGAACGATGAATACAACAGTACAAGACTATATAACAACCCTTGCTACTACATCAAGAAAACTGAGGTACCTCGAAATTCCTCAATGGGGCACAACAATCAAGGCAAGTGCATTTGCATGTTCGGATACGACCAAGAATTCTTCGATCCAACAACTTGTAGGGTTTAATGACGTTACTACTGTGGGCAATCAGGCATTTTCTTGTTGCGCAAACTTAACATCCATTTCATTGCCAAACGTAACGACCTTCGCGATCAACTCTGACGAACAATCCCATGCATTCGCTTACTCAGGTTTAACATCATTTTTTTTGCCTAAGTTAACTTCCGTCTGCGACTTTGCTTTTCAGGGGTGCAATAGTTTAACATCAGCTTCCTTGAAAATAACGACCGTCGGAGACCGTATGTTTGGTGGTTGCAGCAGTTTAACATCAGTTACCCTGCCTAACGCTACTTCCGTCCGCAGTTGTACATTTGAGTATTGCAGCAGCTTAATATCACTTACTCTGAACATAACAGCTACCAGTTGGCGTATGTGTTATGACTGCAGTAGTTTAAAAACAATT
The DNA here is from genome assembly GCA_031273545.1 of Holosporales bacterium. Classification (GTDB taxonomy): domain Bacteria; phylum Pseudomonadota; class Alphaproteobacteria; order BNTO01; family BNTO01; genus JAIRNK01. The sequence continues at coordinate 5,451 of JAISRQ010000082.1, read as the reverse complement.
ACCTTGCCGTTGTTAACTTCTACCGAGGAGTTGGCGTTTTATGGTTGCACAGGGTTAATATCACTTACCGTGCCGCTGTTAACTGTAGCCAATACTGGCAACCGTGCTTTTGCAGGAGGAGTACCAAAAGGAGTATTACCGTCGGGCTTCGATATACCCAGGCTGACTTCCTAAAATTTGGAGACGGAATTTTGGGGCTTTTTTGTTTTTTTGAGGTAGAAAGTGAGGCTGATCCACCCCCAACCACCACCTTTTATCCTAACAGAAAAAGGTTAATGGACCGCTAATGATCGGATTTGAGTTAAAATCAGCCTACTTCGTATTCATTATTTCTTAACTCTTTTCTGATAGGATATAAGGTGGTGGTTGGGGTGGGGCCTTCCTTCTTCCGTGTCTACGTTCTTCAGATCGTTGTTTGTTTGATTCTCTTTGACAGAATATGAGGCGCATTCACCCCGCGCCCCCAGAATAGTTTTAAAGGAAGAGCTTTCGTTCTTAGCGCCAAAACTTACCGGAACGCTAAAATTCAAAATAATTTTCGAGGACGATCTATTTTGGGTGGATTGATACACAAAAGAATCGCCCTGGATTTTAAAATGAGAGACCAGCTATTACTTAACTAAAACTTAGCTAAGTAACGCGTATACTAGTCTTATTCATTCCCCCTACTAGTAATCAGAGCGTATATTTGCGACAAAAACAACCCCTTCTCTGTCAGTTTTTATCTTTTTTTTAATCTTATGTGTGAAATGTTTTGAGATAAAGCTATGCGTCACTTTTGTGTTGCAAAAATTGGTGGACTAACACAACTTCAGGGGGTCCCAAAGTAACGCAGCCCAGAAACTGCGTGGTGGCGGGCGTTTGATTCCCAATCTCCAAATGATTGCGGGCTTTAGGGGCAGTCAAACTTACGATTCTTCATATTTTGCACCCCAATCTTTGGGGGGGATCCGTTTGGTAACGTTGCGTCCAAATCTTTTCGGGAAGGGGATAGCCAGGGGGCGAGCGCTTTCGCGCATTTCGCTCCCCGCTTGGTTTCTCCCTATTCTTCTCCCCCCATGCTAGCTTTTGCCCTTCTCTCTCTCTCTCTCTCTCTCTTCTTTCTCTTCTCTCTCTTCTCTCTCTTCTTTCCTTTCGCGCCTCTCTCTAACGAGACAGCACAGCCAACATCAACAACGCCACAATATTGATGATCTTTATCATTGGGTTGATCGCAGGTCCAGCCGTATCCTTATACGGGTCGCCAACCGTGTCCCCAGTTACTGCAGCCTTATGCGCTTCTGAGCCTTTTCCACCAAAGTTCCCTAGCTCTATGTACTTTTTCGCATTATCCCAAGCTCCGCCTCCTGAGGTCATAGACAGCGCCACAAACACGCCCGTCACGATTGTCCCCATAAGCATCGCTCCTAGTGAAGCAAACGCCGCCTCCTGAGACGCCACAGAGTTAATCACAAAATACATCGCAATCGGCGCCAATATTGGCAAGAGCGACGGCACAATCATTTCCCTTATCGCTCTCTTCGTCAACATATCAACTGCAGCCCCATAATCAGGCTTCTCTTCCCCTGTCATTATGCCCTTAAACAAAGCGAACTGCCTGCGTACCTCCAGCACAATCGCGCTGCCAGCCCGCCCAACTGCCTTCATAGCCATTGAGCCAAACAAGTACGGAAGCATTCCACCGACCAACAAGCCAACTAAAATGAATGGATCCTGAAGATTAAACGACACCGATAATTTCGGAAAGTAATGAGCCAAGTCCTCGACATAAGATGCAAATAATACAAGTGCTGCCAACACAGCAGAACCTATTGCATACCCTTTTGTTACTGCCTTTGTGGTGTTTCCCACTGCATCAAGCGCATCTGTAACGACGCGAACTTCTTCTGGCAAGTTTGACATCTCAGCTATTCCGCCTGCATTGTCCGTGATTGGGCCATACGCATCCAACGCCACGATCATTCCTGCCAATGCAAGCATCGTAACAGCCGCAATGGATACCCCAAACAACCCAGCGTTAAGGTATGCCACGATGATTCCCACGCAAAGCACCAACACAGGTGCCGCCGTCGCCTCCATGGATACGGCCAACCCTTGAATAACGTTTGTTCCATGCCCAGTTTCAGACGCACTCGCAATACTCTTCACGGGGTCATACGCCGTAGATGTGTAGTATTCCGTAATCCAGATTAGCAATCCAGTAATCCCTAACCCCGTTAACGCACATACTAAGATGTTTGATGCATCGAATGAAACGGCTCCCAAGACATCGCCCCCAAGCAAAAACACGCATGCGCCGTAAATGAACCCAGCGGATACCACCCCTGTTGCAATCACACCTTTATATAGCGCCTTCATGATTTTATTATCTCGGCCAAGTTTCACAAAAAACGCGCCAATAATACTGCTAATAATACAAGTTCCACCAATAACTAGCGGAAATAACATTAACGTCTTTTGAAGTTCATCCTTGAATGATATTGAAGCCAATACCATGGATGCAACTAGCGTAACCACATACGTCTCGAACAGGTCCGCAGCCATTCCTGCGCAGTCGCCAACGTTATCGCCAACGTTATCCGCAATAACAGCAGGGTTCCGTGGGTCATCCTCAGGGATGCCAGCCTCGACCTTGCCGACCAAGTCTGCTCCAACGTCTGCGCCCTTAGTGAATATTCCGCCACCAAGACGTGCAAATATAGAGATCAGCGATGAACCAAACCCTAGCGCCACTAACGTTTCTAATACGAGGCGTTCCTCCAAATTATAAACAGTCGTCAGTAAATAATAGGCAACCGCAACTCCGAGCAGGCCGAAGCTTACAACCAAAAACCCAGTTACACTTCCAGATTTAAAGGCTAGGTCCAACCCTGCATATAAGCCCTCCTTTGCAGCCTCAGCGGTGCGAACATTGGCGCGGACGGATACATTCATCCCAACATAGCCCGCCAGTCCAGAAAGTACAGCGCCTGCGACAAAGCCAATCGCGATTACATGACTTACGAATATCCAAAATAACGCGGTAATTGCCGCCCCAACCAGTGCGATTGTCGCATATTGGCGGTTCAGGTAGGCTTGGGCTCCGACTTGGATGGCTTGCGCAATTTCTTGCATTCGTTCGTCACCTTTAGGATGAGAGAAGACATTACGCATAGAGTATAGGGCAAACAACAAACCTAAAAGTCCACAGCCAGCAACTGCATATATAATCTGACAATGAGACAACATAAAAATATATCCTAAAAAATAGTTAACCTGATCAACTTATACCAAAAAAATATAAGTTATGCACCGTATCCACCGATCGGCCTTACTCCCCCAAAAGACTGCGGACTTTTTTACTCAACAAACGCGAGCAATTCTTCAACTTTCGGGTCGCAATCTTTAGGGGATTCGGTATATACCGGGGCCTCCAAAGATTGCGGGTAAAAAAATGAATAATACTAAGAGTTTGACTGCTTCAATAAAACACAATCATTTGGGGCGTAGGTATATGTGCAATATTCCCTAGTCATCAGGAGTGATCGGAAAATCGCGCCACTGCTTGGGCCCTGCGTTCTTCCATTCACCATTTATTTTTACTAGCCCAAGACCTTCTCGTTTTGCACGAATTTGAAATATTTGGTCGATTACATCCAGCGTCTTACATATGTCTTTTACGTACGGGTCATTCCTTTCCTCAGGAGGGTACGCCTCAATGATAGAGCGAATGAATTTCGAGTACATTCCAGTATCGCGTGGAAGATGCTTTAAAATTTTAATCGACGGCAGTTTTTCGTGCAGTGCGCAGTCGTTGGCGATTCGTTGCAGTGTGCAGAAGAATAACGTTTGTGCTGCCGCATTTTTGTAAAAATTATCTCTAGCTCCAATCAACTCCCCTAAGAGTTTATTGCTAAAATCTTCTTCAGTGCCTTCAGTATCCAAAATAGAACGAGACTTACCAGTAAGTGAGTGTTTATTTCGCGAAGTTGTCGCGGATGTAGATGATATGGCCGTACGCGCCAACAATGGTGTGGAACGCGTTGCTTGCTTTTGCGCGCACTTTACTGCGATTTTGCAAAAAGTACTATCTAGAAAATCTAACGCCTTCTGTACTTCTCCTAGGCACTGATTGTGTTGATTTTCAGGGGAGTGCATGACTACGCTTTTTATTAAATCTACGTAAATCATTGGGTTATTTAACGAGGGAAAAGCAGGTTCGCTTAATGGCATGTAGTAAAACAGCTCCTTTAAGGAACTTAGGTACATGAAATCTAGCGTATCCGGTCCTAGCCCGCGATCCACTGTAAGTATTGTCGCATCGCTAATATCTTTCAAGCACGAGTGAAATCCTTGCTGAATAGACAACCGTTTAACTGGTTTAGAGCGTAGGTACTTGCGCAGGCAATCAAAACGTTCCCTGTCGTGAAGGCGTGGGTCTTCTGGTTCGGTGTTCCACCCCACTGGATCTTCGTCGGATGAATCGTTGTCTGATAACGGGAATTGATCAGATTCTCCTGATGACGGGGTTAGGTACTGTTCTTCATCTGACGACGTGACTAGGTACTGTATATTTAACGACGTGGTGAGATATCGTCTTTTATCTAACGACGTGGCGAAGGACTGTTCTTTATCTAAATGGGTTCCTGACAACGGGGATGTAATATCTTCAGCTGGAGAAGGATCGCAAGCGAGCTTGTCTCCGATTTCGAATTTGTCATCACAACTAATACCTGCAGTTGATAATAACAATGAACACAATATAAGTGATTTCATAGCGTACATAACACAAACACAAACGTTACACATGGATAATACAAAACAACGGTTAACAAAAAGTTAATTCCCCCGAATTATACCGGGGCCCCCAAAGATTGCGAGCCAGAAAATGAAAAATCGTAAGCGTTTGACTGCCTAAAAAAAACCGTAATCATTTGGGGAGTGAGTATAGTGTGCAAAGTTAATATTTTTTTTAACGCTATCCTTTTACACTCGCACCTACTCACCAAACAGCAATGGGTGTATTAGGTAGGCAAACGCTGGAGCGAAAGGAAACTCAGACCTGTCCTTATTTCTTCGCCAAGATCGCGTGTGCGAACATTCCAAATGAAGCCCCAACCAAAAGGCAAGCTATTACAGTTACACTGACTAAAATCCAAGACTGGTAGCGCAGTCCAACGTATGCACCAGCAACAATTCCTATAGCAGCAAACAACAATATAAATGCGGCATAAAACATGCCAATTGATTCGTACTTGTCTCGGCTTTCTCTGATCATAAATAACCCACATGTGTTGACACTACCCCACGATCCATTGCTATCATGCTAATTGCGTTTTGTCTATCTTTTATGTGTATACTCAAACGCGATCAAATACCGGATTTTAGTTGCAATCAAAAACTAAAGCGACTTCAATGGAACACTGATTTTTACAATCCTTGCTAAAATCCATGATTTAATCACGTTTAGGT
>JAISRQ010000054.1 GCA_031273545.1 Holosporales bacterium | reverse complement strand
CATCGAACTGTTGAAACAAGGGGGGAAGTTTATATCTTCAACCTTTCCTCGCCCCGTGTTGTGTACGCAGTCAAAAATTAACGCACAGTTCAACAGGTTGCAGCGCTTCATACATTTTGCAGAAAAATACGAGTCAAAGGGGGGAGATTTCACCTTTTTTAGTGCGAATGACTATATTACTGGGGAAGAATGCGCTCTACCTTATATTTTCAAAAAGAAAACGGTCGAAACTGCGCAAATGAGTCTTCCGGCTCAAATGAAATTTTTGAACGATAATAAGTATGAAATATTTTCTTGGTTGTCTATGGGGTACTTGGCGGATTATACAGAATTTGTATTTACATTTGACGAATGTGATTTGTGGCCACGCTTCAATGTGAAAGATCCAGAAAAAAGAGATGATGGCCGTTTGTTAATGGTGATACAGAAATAGTAATGAATAGTGGAATATCCAATGAGTGCAAACAAATATTATCACTGAAAATCGTTACCGAGATCCCTGAAGATTGCGAACGAACATAGAACTATAAACTAAGGGATCATAAGCATTTATTTTGCAAAAAAGTCCGTAATCCTTCAGGAAATGGACGTACAGGTATTGGATTTGTTTTGTAATAGCGGTACGATGAACTCAGTATTTGGGTTGTCTAGAAGAATGTTATGCAATCAGTCAAATCTTTGTTATGCTCGTCGATCCTTGCTTTTTTCGTGGGATGCAATAACAATGAAAATGGTAAAAATGAATCACAAAAGTCTGAGATTTCAGAACAACGTATCGTAGAAGTCGTTCGGAAAATGCTCGCCGAGCATCCAGAAGACTTCGTAACAGCGATCGATGCTGGCGTGCAAAAACGTCAACAGGAAGTAATAACGAAGATAGAACAGAACGCGACAAGTAACCAAAGTAAGTTATTTAATGCTAAGTTGGTTATCGGCGACAGTAAGGCTCCTGTTAAGCTAGCTTTGTTCTTTGACCCGTTGGAGCCAGTTTCTAAGAAATTTATTTCGGAAGTAATGATGCCAATTGCAAAGGAAAGAAACGATGTGGCTTTTTTCTTAGTCCCAGTTAGCGTTTACGGAGAACAAGAGGGAAATGCATCGGCACCAACGTCATTGCTTGCTGCGAAGGCTACAATTGCAGCATCCTTTCAAAACTCACAAAAAGCGGTGGATTTTTTGCTGAAGTTTCCGGATATACGGGATCATACGGCCCTTACAACGACCCGCGTGCTCCAATTTGCAAAGGAGGCTGGGCTTGATTCGGAAAAACTTAAGTCGGATATAGAGAACGAATCCATGCAGCAGGAGTTAATCGCTCATGGACGAATCGCAATTGATATAGGTATTCCGCTTCAGATGCCTGTTATTTTCATTTCGACAAACAAGGGATTAGAAATGATTCCTGCGTTTATTAAGGATAAAATGGATTTGGTTGTGGATGCTGTAAAGGCAAATAGGCCATGGCAGGACGCGTTGAACAACCAAGAGGTGTCGCCCAAACCGACAGAACCTGAGGGCGCCAAGAAATAGTAGGAAGAACCTGTCCGAAGAAGCATGCAAACGTGTTATTCGGGAGGACATTGTTAACCATTATAAATACGGGGGAAGAGAATCAGGAAACGCAAGGGGTTGCTCCTCGAGGAGGGACCCCATATGAGGAGTGGTGTATGACTCGTATTATCGGCATAGATCCGGGGTTATTGCATACAGGCTGGGGCTGCGTTGATGCTGCTGCGGGTGTTGACGTGCAAGGAGGACGCCTGAAGTACGTGGAACATGGAGTGATATCCGTGCCCTCTTCATTACACGTGGCACAACGTTTGAAGCAAATTTACACAGAATTATCTGAGGTTATTAATGAATTAAAACCAAGTCATATTGCAATAGAGGAAGTCTTCGTAAATAGGAACGGGGAATCGACCATGAAGTTATGCATGGCTCGCGGGGTGGTTATGCTTGTGCCTGCGATTGCCGGAGTTGACGTGTTCGAGTATGGAGCCAATTGCATAAAGAAAACAGTAACAGGGTTGGGTCATGCAGATAAATCTCAAGTGAAGACCATGGTGGAGTACTTCCTGCCAGCACTAAAGGTTGGGGACAAAAATGTACGCGTGCGAGCTGATGGAACCGACGCATTGGCAATCGCGATTTGTCATGCGCAACATCTAGTCATGAAAACGTTGTGTGCTTAGGTGACCCACTTTCCTAAAAGATTAGGCCTACCGGAGCCCAAAAGATTGGAAACCCCGGTATATACACTAACCAAATGATTACGAATTTATCAGCCCAACAAACGCTTACGATTATTCAGCTTCTTATCCGCAATCTTTGGAGGATAACCTTAACTCTTTTTCGCATCTGACAAGGGGCGAAATTTTGTCAATATAACGGAATGTGAACCGACCTTGTTTGCGTTGCAACGGTACGTGTCCATGGTTCTACGGGCGCAGCTGGTACGGATCCATCGTCTAGCAACCAGACATGCATTCCTTGTCCCAAGTCCCTGGACGCACAGTATGGAACATTCGTTACGTGTTGTCCGTCCGTATTCAATGCAATAGTCTTCGTGAACTTGTAATGACGATGTCCACCTGCAACGAATAGCTTTATCCTATCCGCATCATCTTTAAAATTATTTCTGTTAATTTGAGCACATTCGAGTTTGAACATACGATTGAGAAAATCTTCTGTCTGTTCATCTGTCGCATGAGACATAATAACTACATTTAGTGTTTTAGCTTTACTATTACTGTTGATAAGCTCATCTATTCCTTGTCGGAACAGCTCAGCTGTCTCCCGTATATGCTCTTGACCCTCATCTGTGTCTAGTTTCTCGGGAATTCTGCTATTAGCGTTTGCAATTTTACCTAACTTGTCATAGTAGCTATCTTCAAATATTTTTTTTGGTGCGTCTTGGTTATCCCCTCCTCCATACCAAGCCCAAGCAAGACAGTAAGGAAAAAATAAAGTATTTCCCGATATAAACGTCTCTTTTAGGCATTCCGGCTTAAGTTCCTTCCCATTAACAGTGGCCGATTCTACAGCCTGTTCATCAATATCGTAATCTGCCAAGCGTTCAGTAAACTCAGGACTACGGAGATCAAAACATTGAACGGGCGTGCCTATTATTCCTTCATACAAAGTGTTTATTCCTTTCTTGAAGTGCGTTATACACGAAATATTATGTTTCTTCAAAAACATTAAAAAGTTAAGAAATTTCCATGTATTTTGAAAATCATGATTTCCTAGAGCGTAAACAACTTCCACGTTCTGAATTTTACTTAACGGAAGGAGCAAGCTTGTGCAAAAATTCCCTAGTTGTTGTTCTTTCGAATAAAATGGCGGATCACCTCGAGCTGCGGCATCCCCTGGAAATATAAAATAAATTTTGTTACCTGGATAGTTTTCTCTTAGCAGATTCGCAAGACTAACTATGTGACCATATGTGTAATGGGCTCCGTGCAAATCTGGCAAACTTATAACGATGTGTTTTTTTGAAGAATCACCTGAGTTTTGAATAAAAGTGTTGATATCATTAAAAATATTCGTAACTTCTCTCAAATCTGAAGGTTGAATAGGTTCCCGATACTCATTCGTGGGCATGTTGTACGTACGAAAATCATAGGTATCAAATGGACAATTGTAAATAATTCCTTCAAACATGTTTATGTGTGCAGTATGTTCTCTTCCGTTACTTAGTATTTCTACCCCTTCTTCGTACGGGTCTTCTTCTGTAGTGTAACCTGTTTGCATGCACGCTAGTATTAGGCATGTTGGTATCATTTTTTTTAGAAAATTCATATACTCTCCTGCTTCTTTATATATTGACATCTTCCCCCGTGTATTCATTATATCTACACACCTGCGTCCTGTCAATATACACAAAGTAATATCGATTTATTACATAGAACTAATTTAAAAGAATGAAGTCACTGAAAATAATTCATACAAATAGTGTAAAATAGAAAAACAAACTTTGCATAACCTACCACAACTCCATAAAAGGTGACGAAGTTTTTGGACAAACAAACGCTTACTGTTCTTCAACGTTAAATCCGCAATCTTTGGATGACTCCAGTGTATGCGAAAATTAACTAGCAGGTAAATTGTATCCAAGTATTGAGTATAAACCACATTAAAGCTAAGATGTTGCAGGTCGGGCTGGAAAGCCGTAAGAGTTGAGTCTATACGCAGAGGCTCAACTGTATTTAACAGCGTCATTTACTTTAGGAGCCTATACAATGAAGCGTTTTTTTGAGTGGATTCGCAACAACACTTTGTTGCAAGTGTCTGTCGCGCTAGCTTTTGGATACTTGTCAGCCCCGTTTTTACCATCGGGCGTTGCTTCTTTCTTATACTCAATCAGCTGCTCAATAAAAGACATCCTCATATTTTCGCTTCCGTTCGTTATATTTAGTTACCTTGTCGCATCTATTATCTTTTACGAGGATAATGCGTCTCGAATATTAATTGGCGTTTTTGTTAGCGTAATAATGTCCGTTTTAGTAGCCGTGTTTTATTCATATGGGGCAGCTAAGATCTTCTTATCCGGAATGATTTCGCACCCTATAATAAACGACCTTCCTGGCGATATAGTTGCGCAACTATGGACTCTCCCCCTACTAAGCCTACCTAGTGATAGGATTATGATTTTTGCGCTGTTGTTTGCATTATGGTTCAACACATTGGGCTCGTCCTACATATCTCGCATACGAAACAGTCACTACAGAAAAATGGAAGATACATCAAAGAACAGCGTATTAAAGGGCGTATTGTCGTTAGGGATATTCGCAAGTAACACACAATTAGAGCAGGTAAAAAACCTTATTGTTCGTATGCGCAATTTATCTGAGGTTGGTCTGTTGAAGCTTTTTGTTCCGGTCATTCCGTTGTATGTGTTAGGCTTCATAATAAAGCTATCTTTGGAAGCAACATCTGGGTTTGTTATAAAAGATTTTGGACCAATATTTGCATTTAACTTTGGGTGTATATTACTATTTCTGGCCGCGAGCTATTTAATTGCAGCCAATCTAAACCCCGTAACAGCATGGCGTTATTTCAAAAACATGTTACCGGCCACCATTACGGGGTTTTGCACTATGTCGAGTGTTGCTACTTTACCAATTACAATTCAGTCTGAAGAAAAAAACATCCAAGATGATCATGATTTTGCAAGGCTGATAATCCCTACAACAGTGAACGTTCACGCGATTGGAGACGTAATTAATGTGTGCTTATCTGGGCTCGCATTGTTGTTGCTCACGTCAGGGGCATTTCCGTCATTATCCTGCTACGCAATGTTTGCGTTGTATACGTGTGTCGCTCAGTTTTCGTGTGTGTCTGTTCCTGGTGGGGGTATTATCGTTATGTCAGGGATCCTTCAAAAGCACTTAGGGTTGAATGCGGATTCTGTGATGTTGCTGGCAAGTATGTACTTTTTGTTGGAACCGTTTCTTACCGCAGTAAATGTGGCATATAACGGAGCCTTTACAATTATATTGAAGAGATTCTTGAATATTCGAAGAGTTTAATATTCGCGATACATTGTCATCAAAATGCATTTTTGTTTGTTTAGTGTCGCTTTATTTTATACGTTACTATCCTAAGTGGATTATTCAATCTTATAAAAAAAATTAAAATAATTGCAAAAATTAACGATTTGTTAACACTATCTGTGCCATCATTACCGCAGGGAAGTGTTTATGTTGGAGAATGTTATGAAGAAAGTATTACTATTAGCTGCATGTGCTAATTTTGGGCACTCGGAGATCACCACAACACAGGAGTTTATCCAAGTACTTGCAGGTCACAGCGATGCTATCCAACATAGGATTCGCCTTGTAGACACATCCGTTATAGATATAGATTTGGTCAGTCACGTGGATATGGTTAAGTTCAATCGGAGCGAACTTGATAAATTTATTTCTAAGCTTCAGGCTACTACTGGAGGACTTACTCGGGAAATGGTATTTGAATGGGGAAGACTTAGACGCGATATAGATTTAAGTGAACTCGCTCTTTACTTCGAGATAATGAACTATGCGAAGGAGATGATAGCCGAAATGGACACGATCCTTACTGATCCTGATGATATGGTAGTGAGACGCATT
>JAISRQ010000053.1 GCA_031273545.1 Holosporales bacterium | reverse complement strand
TGAGCTAATACTTCTCTCAAATTGTTTATTTCCACCTGAAAGCTTTGTACTTGTGATTTTAACGCCACAATTTCATTCTCCACAGTGTAGCTCTGAAGCTTCCAATCTAGAATCGCTTTTGATTGCATAATTAACGTTCTCCTGTCGCGTTGATTATCTGCCACGGCTTGCGGGTCTCCTAGGGATCGGAAAATCTTTATATTTTCATCCGCTTGTTTTATTGCTGCATGGTAGTAGTCTAATTGTTCATCCCATGCTTCCGTAGGAGTAAGATTGCTTTCAAGTTCGGATATCCTCATTTCTGTTTGTGAGATTCTTTCTTGTAAAGATCCTATTTCTTGTTGCACTTCATATCTCGATGGCATTTGGCCAGAACCTATTGCATTTATTGCACCGCCACAGAAAACCAAGCAAAACGATGCTGCTACGTAATTTTTGTTAAACATAAAAACCTTCAAATAAAAAACATCCATGGTGTATAAGTAGTACACCCCCAAAGAAAATTCAATGACGTTTTTTTAGTTTTTCATAAAACAACAACGGTGGCAGGGATGAGCCGATTGCACTGCCACAAAAAATCAAACAAACGGGTGCAACTAAGTGATTTTTACTTAATATGAAAAGCTCTTAATTAAAACTAACCGTGGCAGAGGTGTATTAAGATTTTTCAACGGAAGCAACTACCATTCTGACCTTACACATTCCGCCCATAAAAAAAATTACATAAGGCGCCCCCAAATGATCGCGGATAGGGAATTTAACGACCATAGCTTGTCTGACTAAAAAGTCCGCAATCAATCGAGGAATAGTGAACCAAACTCACCAAATGATCGCGGACATTCTGACTGACAAACGCTCACATTGGCCGTCCAAATTAGCATTGTTTGGCGTTTTTTTGGAAGAATTCGGATAAATCGTTGATTCATATCTAAACACATTCTCGTTATAGTTAAGTGGTGCTTTGCCTGCAAAAATTTTGGAGAATAGGGTTATGCGTAATGAACGATTTTGCATAAATAGAAAGACTAGTAGGACTAACGGTGAACGCGACGCAACAAAGAGAGAACAAACCTTTGAGCCTGTCAACAACTCGTATTCATTCGGGAATGGATGTATACCAAGGGCCTTAATGAATGCAGACCAGGAGGGAAACAATATCAAGCATGTTGTCTACTCAAAAGTCCGTATTCATTTCGAAAGTGAGTATAGACCCACTCCCCAAATGATTGTGGGTTCTTGGAACAGTCAAACGCGTACGATTCTTCATTTTCAGGACCGCAATATTTGGAGGCCCCGGAATAGTACGGCTCTTTTATTATTTTTTTTGTTATGCAGCAGTGCTTTCTCGCAAGAAAATAAATCTGATGATAACTGCCAAAAGCAAAGCTTTTTAGTTGCGGAAACAGAACTTATTCAAAGGCTCAACTCTGATTTTCAGATTACTTCTTTGGAAAAACTGAAAAAAGCCGCATCAATATGCGAATGTGCCAATTTATTTAAAGCGCGTCTTTGTGATGGATCAACTAAATTTATAAAGATCACTAACAAGGGTGAATCTTCAAACATACGTAGAGTGCAAAGTTATATTGAGAATGGGAAACTTTCTTCCAAAAATATTGGGCTAAGTCTTCCTATATATATTCTTCCACTAAATGATAGAATGGACATTCATGTTTACAAATATTTAGACGCCCCAGACTTGTCAACATTAACAAAGGATTTTTGCAAAGGAAAAGTTTCTAAAAAGGTTTTAATTGATGCGTTCGAAGCTGTTGCTGAGACGATTACAAAGCTGAATAAACAAAATTTCATTCATGGGGATTTGCATTCCTGTAATATCCTATACGATTTAAAAAAACGAAAAGTGAGGATTCTCGATTGCGAATCTGTTCAACAATCGGATTTTTCAGATATTGAAGGGCGTGAACGACAATTTTGTCTAATGCGATTATGGGAACCTTTGAGCTATTACGTTGAATCTGATGTTTTTCTTGAAAAGATAGAAAAGATAGAAGATCTTTTGGACGTAGCACGAAGGTTTATCAACGTAAATCAGCATATTTCTAAAGAAATTTTTAGAAAAAGCATAGAATCACATGTCCGCAATGAGTTCAGCAAGAGGGCAAAGGAAGATCAAATAAAAAACGTTCTAACAAAAATATTTAAGAAGTTAGGTCTCTAACGGAATTGTACCCACTCCCCAAATGACTACGAAGTTTTTTAGCGAATAAACGCTTATGAGTCGTCAGTTTCTAGTCCGTAATCTTTGGGGGGGCATAGACAAACTCTCCAATGATTGCGGAATTTTGTAGCGAACAAACGCCTAATATCCTTCACTTTATGATCCGTAATCTTTGGAGACTCCGGTGGGTCGTTGTACAATATCGCACTACGTGGCTCGCGGAGATAAACGCATATCATAAATGCAAGCAAACAAATGTTACTGTTTGAGCGTTGTGCCAAAAAGTTGTATCCTCGGAAGACGAGTTTTGCTCAGATCGAGCAAATGAGACGTGGGAAACATGTATTGTTGTAATCATCAGCTTCACTCATTCGAAGCCGGAAAGGATGAAGATCGCCGCCAAATAAAGATTGCGGCATATAGCGCGTTTGGAATTACGTTGCTACTTGTTGTGTGCCGCACTATAGCATACTTAACAACCAGGTCAATCGCTGTAGAAGCGTATATGTTTGACGCAGTCAAAGACTGGGTTGTGTCATCCTTGAATGCACTGTTTTTATTGAAATCAGTCAAATATGCTGACGAAAAATATCCGTTTGGGTACGGAAAGATCGAAGCCCTTGCCGCGTTGTTTCAGTCCATATTTTTGTTTTGCATGGGGGCAGTTGTGGCGTTTGACATATTTCACGCGTCGCACGAATCCAAGCTTGTGTATAGCACAGTTGCGTTCGTTGTGCTTGGCATATCAATCGTTGGAGCGTTTGTTCTTGTATTGATTCAAACGAGAATAGCGCGCAAAGTCCAATCTCTTGCGATTCAGGCAGATGCGGCGCATTACAAATCAGACATAATCGTTAATATTGGAGTACTAATTGGGTTATGGATATCGTACGCAGCTTCGTGGATTGACGTTATCCTTGGTGGAGTGATTGCCGTGTACCTTGTTGGCGTGTCAATATCAGTTGGACGGTCGGCCTTGGCAGTGCTATTGGATAGAAGCTTGGCCCCAAAGGTTGTGACGGAAATTCGTGACATTGTTGAACATTCTGGGGGGAAGATAAGTACCATCCGGACTCATAGCCTAGGAAGAGGCGAGTTTATTGCGCTGGAGTTGCTGGAAGATGATTCAGAAGGACGGTTGCAGGACATAAGTGAAAAACATGCGGACATTGAAGCAAAAATTCATGAACGATTTAAAAAGTCGTTTGTTATGATCGCTACAAAAGTAAATCGTGTGTAATTACATCTAGCGAGGGAAGTTATTAGTATGCATAAATATAACTATGACTCTTTTCGTAAACAGGTGAATTGATATGTGCGACAAAGGTTGTATGACTTTTTTTTTATTGTTAGTTGCGTGCTCTTCTTCACAAAATTGTGATCTAACACAGAGCATAGACGGGTCCCCCCAAGTATTGCAAACTAGAAATAGAAAAATCGTAAGCGCTCGTCCGCAACAAAAGTCCGTAATCTTTTGTGAGGTAAATAATACAACGGGGGATTTTTGGGACGTTGCGGAAAGCGACATCAAACGCAGCGTAGAGATTTTAAAAGCGGATAAGTCCCCCGCCGG
>JAISRQ010000035.1 GCA_031273545.1 Holosporales bacterium | reverse complement strand
CGTATCTGGGCGCTCAGGCCCTCCAGCTCGCGCAGAAGCTCCATCGAAGCCGCCTTCATGCGCGCCGCCTCCGACGCGGCCGCCCTTATTGCCGCAAGCATATCTTCATCCTCAATCGTGTTGAGGAGGATGGTTTCAGACCTGTTTATTGGCTCCAGTTGCTGGTTGACGCCGTGTTGCGACGCGTATTCCAGGCAAAGCAACATCGCGTCGGTCAAATTTGCGGGGAGCGAAGCCTTATCCCTATCCTCCATTTTTCCGCTACGATATCACGACGCTGCTACTCCTTGCAACTTTACGCGAGCATTTTCCGTTGCTCCTGGACTGCCACACTGAGCAAATATCCGACACTTTCGCCGCACTGAAACACTGATACCACAATAAAAGAGACTAACAACCGCCCATAAGGGCGGTATTGCAGCAACTAAAAACGGCATGAGTGGAATATCGACCATTTTCCTTTTGTCATATTGTTATGGGAGAGCTCTGTTTAGAAAGCGTTTTTCACCCCTCGTATCCAGCCCGCTAAAGATGTATCCGCATCCGGAAGAGGCAGACATTCAGCGCTGATGTAGCCTTTATAGTTCACTTTTCTGAGCGCATTGAAGATTTCTTTCAGATCGATATGACCGGCTCCAGCGTAATGCCGATTGCTGTCGGCAATATGGACATATCCCAACAAATCTCCAGCGTTCAGTATCGCATGTGTCATATCCGCATCCTCAATGTTCATATGGAAAGTATCCAGCAGGATCTTCGTATTGGGCAGGTCGTTTTCTTTAATAAAAGCCACTGTTTCCAGCGCGGTATTAAGATAATTGTTTTCAAATCGGTTAATGGCTTCGAAAACGATGCCGGCGTTTCTCTCTTGGGCATATTCCGCAACGATCTTTGTGGAATGAGCCAGCGTTTTCAAGGCAATCTCACGGTGAGCCTCAGATACAAGATTGCCGCGGATACAGCCTATTATTACGGTCGCTGCGTGTGAAGAAGCCGCGTCGATAAAATCCTTAAGCCTTTTTATGGCAGCCTTACGGTTGTCGCTGTCTTCGTGAATGAGCGACAACCCTTCCTGCACGTAAGCTCTTCCTGTGGCAAAAGCAGAGATCCCCACTTGATTTTCCCTGCATGCCGCCGTGATCTTTTTAAGAGGAATGTGGGTCGGATTCGCCCAGTGAAGTTCTATGGCATCGTAGCCAAGCCGCGAGGCCATCGCGATTTTAGAGGCAGGTTCGCCCGCCATGATGACAGGCGCATACTGATTTAGTTCTGCCGTCAATGTTGCGGACAGTTTCATCTGATCAGGCAGTCCGTTCTTTATACTCATAATACAACACTCCTTTAACCCATACCACCCTCTGTGGCGTAAACATCCACAAAACAGCGAATTGCTCAACATAAGTCCTTTATCCTTGCATGCGCAGCGATCACAAACATCTTAGGTATTACCGAGATTCTTATTGCAACCCTCTCAGGAATTCTAACTCTTCCTCTGCTCTTGTCAGCATCATTCCGATATCGCTGTCAATCGTCAAAAGGCGCGTTCCCCATCCTATCCATCTTGTTAAATCCGTCTTAGAAAAACCACAGCTATTCATTAATACCTTGCCCGATTCGACCACCTTTTTGGCAATCTTCTCGCAGCATTCGGTAACCAACATTTCATCCCATTGGCCCATTTTTCCTAACGAACCAGCTAAATCACACCGACCAATGCAAACGGCATCCACGCCATCCACCATCAGGATATCGTGGAGGTTTTCGACGCCCTTTTTGCTCTCAATCTGAATGACCTTAAAAACCCGCTCCTCGCTTTGCGTATAATACTCTTGGTCGCTGACAATGCCGAATCCGCTGCAACGCCCAGGTCCCCATCCCCGAATACCCTTGGGCGGGTAGAGGCAAGCCGCCACTGCGTCCTGAGCTTCCGTGGCTGTCTGCACCATGGGAAAGACCACTCCATCAGGTCCCATGTCCAAAACAGGTTTTACTAGTACAGGGTTGTTCCATGGCACGCGCACGATGCTGGCCGCACCTCCGGAGTGGGACGCAATAATGTGCCCTAGCAAATTATCCCGGTCCAATGATGTGTGTTCCCAGTCAATCCAGACGTAATCATACCTTTGAGCCAGCGCTTCCGTAAATACCGGGTCTCTGCTACTTAAGTTCACACCAAAAACATATTTTTGTTTTGCCAATAGTAACTGAAAAGGGTTCTTATACATTGCATATACACCTCTCTTAATTGTAGAATTATTATAGGATCGTAGTAATTGTTTCAAAACTCAGGTTAATATGAGCTTGATCTACGTGCGTTTATGTTCCAAACAACAGATTGGGAAGGAAAGTGACAATTGATGGGATCAGGGTAATTATCACCAAAACTATTAATGCAACACAGAAGTAGGGTATCACAGCCTTGACGATTCGTTCTACACGGACGCCTGAGACGGATGAGAGGACATACAGTACCATGCCAAGAGGCGGCGTAAGCAACCCAGCCACCAGATTCAAAATCATCATGAGACCAAAATGAATCGGATCAATACCTAGTTTCAGCACTACCGGCATAAATACAGGCACAAGGATCGTCATGGCTGGAATTGTCTCCATAAATGTGCCTACGATTAATAAGAGCGCATTTATAATAAACAGTATTATAATAGGGCTGGAAAAGTGTTCCAAAAGGAATTTCGCAACATTTTGCGGTACCTGCTCTGTGGTCAAAATCCATGCAAATATGGAGGATGTCGAGAGAATAATCATCGTGCTGCAAACGTTTCGAACACTTTCCCGTAAAAACTCGGGAATTTCCCTTAACTTGATATTGCGTGAGAGCAAAGAAAGAATGAGCGCGTAAACAACCACAATAACAGCAGCTTCTGTGGGCGTAAAAACTCCGGTTAAAATACCACCAATAATGATTACCGGAGTAAGAATAGGGAGAAATGCACCTTTGAAAGATGCCCAAATCTCTGTGAGCGAAGCGCGGGGGTCCCGTGGATAATTTTTCTTTTTACACTGAATAACCACAAGGATAGCCATGCCGGACGCTATCAAAAGCCCAGGTATGACACCTGCGATAAATAATCGTCCGACAGAAACGCCACCCAAGACCCCGAACATAACTGCTGGTACGCTTGGCGGAATCAGTGGACCTACCAGGGAAGAACCGGCGGTGACGGCCAGACTGAAGTCGTCATCGTATCCAGCTTCTCTCATCGCTTTGAGTTCTATTTGCCCAAGTCCGCCCGCATCAGCGACAGCGGAGCCGGACATGCCCGCAAAAATAACACTAGCCAGAATATTGGCGTGTCCCAACCCTCCTGTAATGTGTCCTACGAGTTTGCGACAAAATCCGAAAATCTTTTCGGTAACTCCCCCGTTATTCATGACACATCCCGCAAAGATAAAAAATGGACAGGCTAATATGGGAAAAGAATCAGATATACTGGCTGTGAGACGTTGTACAGCAACAGTGAGTGAAATATCGTTCAATAGCAAATAACTGACAGAGCTGGCCAACAACGAAAAGGCAACCGGGGCGCCCAGAAACATAAGAATAAAAAATACGCCGAATAAAACCGCCAAATCCATATCTACGCCTCCTCTTTACGAAAAGCTTCCCGTATCAACTGCACATCCTCAGCTAAAATACGGACTGCGGTAGACACGAGCCCGACGGGAACAGCAGCGAAAACCAATGCCATCGAGATCTCCATGGCGGAGGATTTCACGGCAATCTGATCCATCACGGTCGCAATGCACGCTGGTACCATCGCAAAAACAACCAACACGATAATGAGATTTGTTCCGATGTGAATCGCTCTGCTAAACTTGGCTGGCAGCCTAGACACGAAGAAATCCAACCGGATATGGCATTTATAGCGCACGCAATAGCTGGAACCGATATAGATCATCCATGTAAACAAATAACGTGTCAGCTCTTCACTCCATGTTAAGGAAGAATTCAAAAAATACCGAAATATCACCTGTAGCGTTACCACGACGCACATCAACCCAAAATTTAGTACGAGAAAAGTATCTTCAAGTATATTGAAGTATCGTATGACTTTCATGAGAGCCTCCATTTCTAAAAGGGGTAGAGGGACTGAAAACAATCAGTCCCTCAACATTTTTTGACGTCATCTATTGCTGGGCTTCAATGATTTTTTCGTAAAACCCGTCCCACTCAGGCGCGTACTGTTTAGTAATCACTGGTATTATTAGACTGCTGAAAGCCTGACGTCCTTCATCGGTCAATTCCACAACAGTCAAACCGTTTTCTCTCAACCTATCGGTCGTTGTGTTTTCTGCATCAACAATAATACTGTCATTAAGTTTCTTCATATTAACTGCCGCTTCATCGACAATCGCCTTTAGATCCTCCGGAAGGGTACTGTAGAAGCTTTCGGAGACAAAAAACTGCTGAAAACTCATGATATGAGAGGTCAATGTCATATATTTCTGTACTTCAAAGAATTTTTGCGTTTCGATGGTACTCACCGGATTCTCCTGGCCATCGACTACACCCTGCTGCAACGCAAGGTACACCTCTGAAAGGGTCA
>JAISRQ010000024.1 GCA_031273545.1 Holosporales bacterium | reverse complement strand
GCTTATGTTTCAGCTAGAGTTGCAGATTTGAGTAGATTCGCCACTCTTAATGGATTTACGCTAGAATTCGAAACGCTTCAATCTATTGCAGGCAATAAGGTGTTAAGTCAGTCTGTTCTTCACAATTTTTTTGACTCGAAAAACGATGATGCAAAGGTAGAAGGATTAAACGACCTTCTGTTCTTGACGAATTATGATGATGTCGCTAAAGAAATCTTGCTCTATGCTGACAAGTGTGGTCTAGACCTATCACAAGATGTGCGCTTTACCAAAAATGCGGAGAATTTTCGATTGTCTGCGTGGAGCACTTGTGGATATGTTGCTGTTGATCGCTTTCATTTCATTGTGAGATTGTTGCACTACTCGCTTGATCATGGTGGGCCCGTTGATTTGAAGATGAAGGCCAGTTCACTAATTTCATCTGTGGAGAGCAGCGACGATGACTCTGAGGTTGAAGTATTGTTAAAATACGCATTGTTCAAGAGGATGCTGGCTAACGAAGACTGGAATCAACTGTTAGTTAAGTCTATTAATAAAAAAGGTCGTAGATTTGAGCTAATATACAAATATGCGCTAAAAAGTGGTGCAAAAATCCCTAATCCGGACTGTTTGATTGCTCAACTGTTAGATAAATCTTGTTACTACGCGGTTTCCATTGTTCGGCAAGTAGCTAGAGATTCCGGAAGCCCTATTGATATGTTGCCTTATTTAGAAACTGCCATCGATAACGATAGTGGATCTGTTTCGTATTTGTTGGAGTGCGTAGATGCAAGTGAAGTTGAAGGAGTAGTTTTGCCTCGTTTGCGTGAATTAACAACGGAGTCTGCACAACATGCCAACTGGCTATCTCCGGTGTTAAAGTATTGTCTTGATAATAATATAAAACTGCCACAGAGCGATTTGATTGTTGATTTTTAGAATATTTATATATTATAGGAGAACTGGCCCGCAATCTTTTTGGTTCCGGTGTATACCCACCCACCAAAAGATTACGGGCTTTTCAGGTTAGTTAAACGCTTACGATTTTTCAGTTTTTTGTCTGCAATATTTTGCAACCCCGATACATGTCCCCTTGTTTTTTTAGAAACTTCTCCTTTTAGCTACGGTAGGATCGTATTCATATCCATTTGTACTGCTATTGGCCTGTTGTGCCGTAGTTCGTGCAGGTTTGTTCCCCAGGAATGGGTTATTTCTCGGCATGGTTTTCGGCGATTCCTTGTTTGGTGCATTTAGGTGCATTCAAAGGAGAAGAGGTACTCGGCTTCTTCGGATAGATAGCCCTATTAAGCCATGAGTAGTCCGTTGGTGAAGGTGGGGACGCTTGTTCGGCGATTCCTTGTTTTGTGCATTTCGGTGCATTTAAAGGAGAAGGGGCACCTGGCTTCTTAGGATAGATAGCTCTATTAAGCCATGAGTAGTTCGTCGGTGAAGGTGGGGATGCTTGTTCGGCGATTCCTTGTTTGGTGCATTTAGGTGCATTCAAAGGAGAAGGGGTACTCGGCTTCTTCGGATAGATAGCTCTATTAAGTCGTGAGTAGTCCTTATCTAACAAAGGTGGGGACGCTTGTTCATCGTCATATTGCGGCGCAGGTGTCCCGGGCTTTCTGGGTTCGTACCTAGCTCTGTTAATCGATAAATTCACCTCATCTGACGAAGTTGAGGATAATTGTTCTTCTTCGTATCTTGGCGCAGGAGTTCCGGGCTTTCTAGGTTCATACTTAGCTCCAGTGAGCCATGAGTAGTCCTCGTCTGACGAAGATGACTGTGAATCGCCGTGTTTCTTCTGAGCCGGTTCATTGCGCCAGCCCTCGTTTTCTTGAGAGGACGCATTACCGCATTTATACATTCCGCTTACTGCAAGTAATAAATTGATAATGATTAATTTCGATTTATCTTTTGTCATTTTTCTGTCTCCTTTATTATGTCCTTATATATGTTATACTAGCGAATATTTACATATCTGTCACGTTTTATTTGTAGTGTATTTATGTTCATGAAAATTGCGACAACTTGTAGACTGCGTCGACCCACTTTTCAAGCGACTGCGGACTTTTTAGCCAAACAAACGCTCACGATTTTTCATTTTCGGGCTGCATTCATTGGGCTCCACGGTTTATAGCCGATTTGTAAAAAAAACTGTTCTTTTTTATCGTCATCAGGCAGAATGCGTAGGGCGAGGTGGACATACAGCAAAGGTGACTTATGCAAGATACAAAAGAAACAAAAGCGAAAACGAAATGTAGTAAGTGTTGTAAATGTACTAAAACAAAAGAAACAGGAACAAAGGGAGCGAATACGAAAGAAACAGGAACGAAAAACGTGTACTCCATAACAATAACGCTGGTGGATTCTAAACCAAAAATATGGCGAAGAGTTGAAATCTCGTGCGATTCTACGTTTTTTGATTTACATCACGTTATACAACAAGTTATGCCCTGGGAAGATTTTCACCTGCACTGTTTTACTATCAAAACGAAAGGAGGGGATAAGATAAGAATATCAGACCCTTTTATCGGGGAGGATTCCTACGAGGACATTACTTCAGAAGAAGAAGCTTTGCTATTTAAGTATTTGCCTGATGCGAAAAGTATTGTGTATGAATACGATTTTGGCGACTCTTGGGAGCATGAAATAAAGGTGGATAAGATTGTCCCTGCTAAGGACGGAGTATTGTATCCGCGTTGTACAGGAGGAGAAATGGCTTGCCCTCCAGAAGACTGTGGGGGAATATGCGCCTATTATGAAATGCTGGAGATCTTAAATGGCGAAGATTGCGAAGATAAAGTGGAAATGCTTGAATGGCTGGGTGGAGGATTTGACCCGAACAAATTTGATATAAACGATGTGAAAATTCTGAAGTAGGGACCAGTTTCTATCCGGGGCTTCCAAAGATTGCGGACTATAAACTGAAGGATCGCAGGCGTTTGTCTTGTCCAATATGTTCGTAATCTTTTGGGGGGTGTTCCGGGGCTCCCAAAGGTTGTGGAAAAGAAGACGAAAAAATAGTAGGTGTTTTAAGGGCCAAAAAGTCGGCAATCTTTTGGGGGCTGGGTATAGTTGTTGGTCTGCGAAATTATTACTGGTCATCCGTCGCTTTACGTAGCATAATCCCTATAAGTATTTTGCTATTAACTACTACACATGCATAAAATTGAAGCAATTAAGTCACGGGAGATTTTGGACTCAAGAGGAATCCCTACTGTTGAAGTTGACGTATTTTTGACGGGGGGCGCGTGGGGACGAGCCGCTGTCCCATCTGGCGCATCAACAGGCTCACATGAGGCGATTGAACGACGCGACAATGATCCTGCGCGGTACCGTGGAAAAGGGGTGGCGTGTGCTGTTGCGGATGTTGTTCAGAAGATATTTCCAGCGGTAAAAGGGCAAGACATCGGGAATCAACGGCAAATTGACAATATCATGTGCGAGCTTGACGGGACTCCAAACAAGGCAAAGCTTGGCGCGAATGCAATTTTGGCGGTCAGCTTAGCGTGTGCTAGGGCGAATGCGAATGCAAACAAGCTTCCGTTATATAGAGCCTTAGGAGAAGGGTGTACGCTTCCCATGCCGCTTGTTAATGTGCTAAACGGCGGGGCGCATGCTGATAATGATATCGATATCCAAGAGTTTATGATTGTGCCGACTGGCGCGAGATGTTTTTCCGAAGCAATTCGCATGTGCTCAGAAGTGTTTCATTCGCTGAAGTCTTTGTTAAAAAAAATGGGCTACAACACAAATGTTGGGGACGAAGGAGGGGTTGCTCCGAATTTAAAATCCTCTGAGGATGCGTTTGATGTGCTGATGGAGGCGATAAATGATGCGGGGTATTCGGACGGGGTAAAGCTTGCGTTGGATGTTGCTTCAAGCGAATTATTTGATGGCGAGATGTATAAGATCGACGGAAATGCGCGCTCTTCAGACGGAATGATTGAATACTATGAGCGCTTAGTAAAGAAATACCCGATAATCTCAATTGAAGACGGGCTTGGCGAGGACGATTGGCTTGGGTGGACGAAGATGACACAGCGCCTAAGTGACACGCAAATTGTTGGGGATGATTTGTTTGTGACGAATACAGAGCGCGTGAATAAAGGGATTGCGGAAGGGGCTGCGAATGCGGTGCTTATAAAGCTAAATCAGATTGGGACGCTGACGGAAACGCTGGATGTGATACGGATGGCGAAGTCCCATGGTTGGAAGGTTGTGATTTCTCATAGGTCTGGGGAGACGGATGATACATTTATTGCAGATTTTGCAGTTGCAGTTGACGCAGGGCAAATCAAAACGGGGTCGACTTCGCGCGGGGAGCGGCTTGCGAAATATAATCAATTGATCCGAATTGAAGAAGAGTTAGGGGCAAAGGCGGCATTTGCTCATATGTAGGCTGCGTGCAAGGGGTAGTGGAACAGCGAGGAAAGGGTTTGAATTTGACGATGTTGAACCTTTTCCTCCGCAAACTTTGGGGAGCCGGGGATAGCGGAGGTGTTTTTAAATTATAATATTTGGTGCAGAATGCTTGCTGTCGGTAGATAAGCGTGATATATTAAGCATTAGAGGTGTCAACGCTTTGAGTGATTATGAGTAAGAATGCATTACTGTTGGTGGAACTAATTATAATGTCCAATGTTTCGTTTTTAACTGAAGGCTATTGTGCCCATAAGGTAATTGATACAGTTGCGCCGAATCGAGTAGTTAAGCAGGCGAGGCATCTAGAGACAAGTAAATTAACCGGCGTGGGGACGTACTTACTAAATGTTGATAAAAAGAGTACCATACTCCTATCTTTGCCGGATATACATGGAGAGCATCAGAAATATGCTCAAATTATTGGACAGGTGGAATATATAAAAGGACGCGGATTCGACGACATAATTGTTCTTATAAATGGAGATCTTAATGCAAATCTGAAGGACGATGCTAGTCAAAGAAGGTTGGCGTATGCATGTGAGAATTTATTGTTGCCATTAAGCGGGAGTTGTAAGCTTGTTTTTAACTTGGGAAATCATGATTTGCAAAGTATTCCTGATTTTTTCTATTTGTGCGACTTTTTGAAGAGACATAATATTCCATTGTTAACGCATATCCCTACAGGGTTTGTTGATTGGAACGATGGAAAGTGGGACGATATGCTCGCGCAGTGCCTTAATGAAAATAAATGTGACTTCGATTTCCTTCGTAGAGCTACTTTTAATCCAAATCTTTTGCCTGAATGTAGGGAGAAGAATGAGGCGAGCGTAAGTAGGATCAAAACTGATAATGAGATTTGCCGTGAACTTACTGGAAGAAATTATGGAAACAGTGATAAATATATGTCTTCACGGTTGATTCTTGGCAATACTTTAATTTTTCCGTATTGCTCAAGTTTTTTGTTTAATGGAGGGGGATGGGGCTGTAACCTACTCAAGCCTGAATATCGTAAGGAATTTGCAGAACTGCATCGAGGTCGTAATCGGGATAATTTGCCTGAATCGCCTGAGGATAACTTGATTACAAAGGGACTGAAAGAAAACTTTGTTGCTGCTATGGAAGAACTCGCAATGATTCCGGGGCCGATAAACTTAGTTATTGCTGCACATGAGTATTACCATCCAACAAATAAACAATCCGATCGTGTAAAGGGTATGTTTGATTTTATACTGAAGGACTACGGTTTGCCGGCAGATGTGCTGGACAGATTAAGTGTTCACATCGCGTGCGGACATGAGCATTTATCTTATATTCATAACGATGCGACACTAGAAATGGGAGATGGAATCAGAAAAAAAACTATAAAGTGTTGTGCATTTGGGACTGATCAACGTGCTTCATACTTTACAATTGTCGCTTTAAAGCCACAGGATTTGCAAGCTGTTGCAGCTCCAAAGGCGCAAGTTTCGCTTCACGCAAGATTCGATAGAACTTTTGCAAAAATTGACGGCCTATTAGGCGCATTACAGAGCATTGCCGATATAAGGTTACATTGTGATGGCGTTGCTGGTGGTGCATCAAGTGCCCCGCTAACGGTGTATAAAGGAGGGCGTTTGCGTTTTGATAAGTTGTCTCCTGACGCGTATCCGGAAATACAGGGAGATATTTGGCTAGAATTTACGCCTGAGTACGAGTTACACATTTCCGAACCTGCCGTGAGGTTGTTGGCAAAGACTTCTCTGGATAGTTTATTGAAACTGATGACGTTATGTGATTGCACGTACACACACGAGTCGGAATGAATATTATCTTTTATAGTGAAACGCCTATATCGAGGTTCTCTAGGAAGTGGGGTATATTCATATTGGTTTGTTACTAATTATTTGAGACACATGAGGATATCAAACGGGACATTGAAAAATAAAAACTTGTCGAACACAGTTGCTCCGTCAGTGCGTCCGACTAAGGTGCGCATAAAGCAGGCGATATTTAACATACTTAAACACAGGTTTCTTGTCGATTTTGAGCAAACCTCTGTTTTAGACGGGTTTGCTGGAACTGGAATGTTTGGATTCGAGGCATTATCACACGGTGCCAAACATGTAGCATTCGTGGAGAATGATTATAAAACAGCTAATTTGATCCGACAAAATGCGAAAACGCTTGGGGTTTCGTGTGATGTGTATCATTGCGATTTGATAAATTTTAAGCCCAATATGGTATTTGATTTGGTTTTTTTAGATCCTCCATATTTTAAAGGACTAATTGTCCCGGCCGTATTAAACTTGGTACAAGGGGGCTTCGTAAAAGATGGGATAATCTGTATTGAATGTGCCCGTAAGGAGTTTGCTGAAGTACACGAACAATTACAACAAAGCGGGATTATTCACGGTGCGGGGGATAGCTCTGATGACGATTTTGTATACAGATACGGAAATATTATTGTCGCATTTTATACTCACTCCCTAAATGGTTGCGGTTTTTCGAGCCAATCAAACTTCTACGATTCTTGCTTCTCTGGCTCGCAATCTTTGTAGGCTCTGGTGTATGTACAATGTCCCGTCTTGTCATATGACTGAAAGGGAGGTCCGGCGAACAGATCTACACCGAGATTCACAATTGTGTGGACCGAATTTTGAAAGATTTCGCGCGCTTGTTGTGCTAAATAGTCAGAAATCATTTGAGACGTGGATCTACTTTCCTCGCCTAGTTTTTAGATCGTTTACGGGGATCCCGCATTTCCCTGCAACGTATACAACGTCGTTATGCAATTTCATTATTCTATAAGTTAAGGAGCCCTTGTCGAACGCTAACCCGCGAACGATTTGGGAAGCACCTTCTCCGTCGTGTTTTTCTAATTTTGCAAATAGGTCGAGCAGAGGAATCTCCTCTTCGTCAATAGTGTACGTTAGGCTGCAGTTAAGGTATTGGCCAACAGCATTTCTAACATGGGTTTGTTCTAATTGCGTAAATTTGCGCAAAAGCGTTTCGAGCTTGATGTAAGAGTTTGACAATTCTTTTCTTAAATCACACAAAGCTACCCATCCTTCGGTTTGGGCGGAAGTTTCCGAATCTTGTACAGATTTCAAACGACCATCCCAAATCATAAGCAACTGCATCAATCTATGCAATCGGTCCCTATAGGCAAAATTCGTGTAGATTTTGCTGTTTTGCCCGTCATATGCGGACAAAAATGAATCAAGCCCAGCATTAATATCCTCAAGCGCCGATACAATTCCCCCTTGTGTTGCGCCATCTTGGGGAATTTGTGCGTTTCCGACTAACGCAAGGTACGCCAGCACAGCTTCCCTTACGTCTTCTACTCGAGCTAGCACCACATCATGTCGCTGTGAAATGGCGTGAAGCAAGTCTTCATATCGTCCGTTTTCAGTACTTACATCACTTCCGCCTTCGATATCATTTTCTAAACGTCTGGCATTTGCGTCATAATAACAACTGGTAAGTTCCAAGTGTAAGTCCTCTGAGCATTGGATGAGCGAATCTACCGCGCTTGTGTACTCTTGTTCATTATCTGGAACGTTAATGACCTGACACGAAGCAAGAGCATAAGCAACTTTACTCATCTCGATACTTACATCAGCACTTATCTCGGCTATCTTATTACTTACGTCAACTGTTGCATCAACTATGTTGCAACTAACTACTCCGCATTTCAATGCGTAAACGAAAAATACCACAATTTTTTGAAAAATCACCTTTTTTTTCGTAAAAACGCCTGTTTGCCTCGAGTTTTCCGACAGCATAGACCGGAGCCCCCTAAGGCTCCAATCCGTATTTTCGATAATCGCAAACATCTAATCTTCACTGTTACTACGATTACTAACTGTTCGACGGACCCCATACGCCTTCTTTTCCGGATTAAATACTACCAAAGTAGCAGGTTCAACTGTTTTTGGATCGTGCTTCACAATCGTCACATGCTCTGATTTTAAATTGTCGTTAGATTGCGTAACCACTCTCAAGTATTGCTTTTTCTGCAAATCGGGAATTATGTCAAACAAATCTTTCAGCGTCTTCACAGTCTTACCATTAATACTCGTGATAACTTCCAGAACAGGCACCGAGCAAAACGGGGATGTACTTTTCGCTTTGGCGATACGCACCCCAGGAGTACTTCCAAATACTTCGTCAGTCGTCTCATCCAAAACTGCATCTTCAAAAGATAACAATTGGAAACGTTCAAAACCATCCAAACGCTTTGGATAAATTTTTACTTTTTTCTCCTCTCCGTTACGATACACGCGCGCTTCAATCGTTTTGTCTTGGCTCTTTTGTAGAATCTCTTCAACTTTCGTCAAATAACAACCGATCGTAACTCCGTCTATCGAAATAATAACATCCCCTGGACACAGCGTTTTCTTTTCTTTTTCGTTTATTTTGCAAATTCTTCTGTTTACCATCAGGACTTGATTATTCGCCTCAGGAAATTGCGCTTGGTACTCAGTGGCATATTTCGATGGAATAACCTCTGCTCCAACTAACTCTTGCAATGGCTTATAATCAAGAGTAAATCCAAGTGTATACCTTTCTACCCATTTCCCATCTTGAATCGCTTTTAGTATTGGCAATATATACGAGCTCGGTAGAGCTGCCCCAGTAATGAATCCGCCTCCGTAGATAATACCTACGACTTTTCCATCAGACCGGAAAACTGGCGATCCGCTTGCTCCCGAAGACGTTATCCCGGAAAACTGGAACGATTGCTCTGGAAACTCATGAAGCCCCACTATTCCAAATCTGTTAAAAACAATTCCTTGATATGTCGAATACGAATTTCCCCAAGTATCTCCCATCGCCCAAATTTTTGAATTTATGACGACATCTTCGTTTGTTAATTCAAGCTGAATACAGTCGCGAGGGATGTCTTTTGGATCAACATAGAGGATCGCAATGTCGTAGCAACGGTCTACATAGATAACTTTTGCTTCTGCCTTTGTGCCATTTCCAAATTTTAATTCAAAATCGACAACGCTTTTCATGTTTCCAGCAACGTGAGCATTTGTGATTATTAGCCCTTTGGATAAATCTGCGATGAAACCTGTTCCTTCCCATGTACTTGAGTATTCTGATGTTATTCGCGATTTTGCATATACCATAACGATTCCTCGTCTTGCTTTGTCCAGAAGCTGATTCCGGACTGTTTTGTCGGACAACGAAGTCGTTTGCGTAGCAGATGTGGGTCCTGTTGCTGCAGGAGCTGAAGGAATAACAGCTGGTGGAGGCGGCACTGCAGCAGCTGGAGGTGGCGTAACAGGAGGCGGAACACCCTGGTTAGGTGGCGTAACAGGAGACGGAGGCGTTGCTGATTCTGTTACGTCCCACGTCGAGCTAGGTGTTTCACTAGCTAGAAAGGTGGAAAATAACGCCGCCGATGAGATTAGTATTCCGTGTGATATTTTATTCATAAGTGTTTTCATGTAAATCATATGCCATATATGCCATTATGTCGTAAAAAATCTGGCGTGTCTATATTTAGTCGAATGTATATATACGTAGTACAGTTTCTGTAATCTTTCAAGCATTCTTGTGTAGATGTTCCATCCGCATAACGCCTTCCTAGAAGTTGTGACTAATTGGCTCTCTAAGTTTTTTACGCATTTGTACAGGGGGAATCGTGCAGAAATCTCTATGGATAATTGTCTGATATAGGTTTACATGTACGAAAAATTGCGCAATAATAATTATATTGGTGTTTGTTGTGAAGTTGCGTGTCGTGATGGGTGTTTTTAATAAAGCAAGCGTTTGCAGGTTTGTTGTTTGTGCAGCAACGTTTTGTTCTTTCTGTGTGACAAATTCTTTTGGTTCTGCGCAATTGATTGTGCCACGAAATTTGACAGCAACACTAGATGTCCAAGTGAAGGAGCGCGGCGCAGCAAGGCGTAATTTTCAGGCGAATATGGAGCGTATTCTTTCGTCAAATGAACGATTAAACTCAAACGTTTCTAGAAAATATATTAAAGGATTCTTTGATCAAATATTTGAACTTATTTGCGACTCAATTGTAAGATCAGATGTTCCTTCTCAGGAGCGGGGCGACGACTTTGTTTCTAACCTCAAGGCAAAAATTGTTTCTACTTTAGTTGGTTCTTTTAGCCCTGAACTTTTTGAGACCATACTTCCTACGGTAGACGACCTTAAAGCCAAATTGAATGATCGTTTTACTGTAAAGTCGTGTAAGGGGTTCTCTTCTCAAATAGAGCAACTTTCTCGGGAAAAATCTGTAGATTTGGTTTCATTCGTTGCTGCAGATCTTGCAATATACTTATGCACGATTTTATCCGATTCTTTGTACGAAAAAATGGGGCCAGACTTTTTCCTTTACCTAAATTGGAATGGGTTCGAAGCTGACCCGGTTGGTAAATTAAGTGACCGTGTTCATCCACGAGTGAATGTATATGGACCATCTCCTTCTTTTGAAAATCGTTTAAAACTGAGCGAAACATTTTGCAAAGACGAATTCAAGACGACCCCTGTTGTAATGCAACTTGACGTAATTAACAGCAATAGTTGTTGTTCGTATTTAGAGAAATTTTATAAGAATGATTTTCCAATTTTTGTATCACTACCAGATATTCATGGGGGGAGTATATGGTACGAATGTATAACAACTCAGTTAAGGGAACTACGTAAAACTGGCCATCAGGTTATAGTCGTGTTTGGTGGGGATATTGAGAGACGGGAGGAGCCACCTAGAAAAAATTTCATTGGTTGTGATTATACAATTGCGCGAACTTGCACGGAGTTTTTTGTTCCTCTAAAGAAAGAAGGGTTTGACGTTATTGTTACTTTGGGGAATCATGATATACAAGAGCCAGCTCGATTTGTCTGTGCTGTAGATATTCTTCATGCGGCAGGGATACCAGTTATAACCAACTTGAAAGATTATTTTCACGAAAATGTTAATGTTCTAAGAATGACCCCTCCTGAAGAAGGGATTTGCGAGCTAAAGAAATTCCTGTCCAATCCGACTGACGAGTATCTTTGCCAAATGGGACTCAAATCTAAACTTGGACATTACTCCATTCTAGGGAACACATTGGTATTCCCCTCTGTTACAAGTTTTTTCCATGTTGGAGGAGGTCGTCTTACTAAAAGACGGGCGCTTGAGATATTTTCTGGTAGTTGTTATGACGCTCTTAGTAGTCTATATGCTGTAGCTAACTCTCGCCAATATCCGGATGTGTTATTGCGTAACGGGGTGGTTAATCCAATTGTTTTACAAACATCAAAGATATTCAGGGATGCACTTGTTGACCTTGCTGAGCAAAATCAATACGGAAACTCTCCACTTAATCTTGTTATTGCCGCACATGAAAACCCTGTTAGAACGTTGAAGTTTTTCCAGTTTTGTTCATTGTTTAATCCTATTCCTGAAGCTATTTTGGACCGTCTTTCTATCACCATGATGACAGGGCATGAGCATCATATTTTTGATTTTTATACAACATTGTCTCTATTTTGTTGCGATGGTGCTACAGTCGTTCCGGTAAACATGGGTTGCTCTGTCTCTGGCAGAGGGCATTTAGGCTTCATTTCTCCTTATTGGGACAAATTGGGGGTTATGTCATTGCACCTTCTTTCAGAAGGCGATACGCCACCGGATATGTCAATCTTGTCCGATAACATGGTTCCAGAAGTCACAGGGGTAATGCAAGCCTCAGGTGGAGATGAAACGTCATATCGTTATGTAGAAATTTCAGATGATGAAAAAAATGCGTTATTTGAGGAATTTTTTACGCCTATCGACGATAAGTGTGAAACATCGACCCTGTCTAGCGATGTCCTTTCTTTGCAGGATATCTTAAAGGTTGTCAGCAGTAAGCCTGATTTTCTGAATAAATCGAATTTAGGTCTCGGCTCTGTTGTACAAATAGATTCAGATGATGAATCAGATGATGACGAATCTCACTCTGAAGGAGGTTTGACGCCTGCTAGTTTTTCTTTGGCTGATGGTGGAGATTCAAATAATGGCGAGTCTCATCCGATCGGTTTAGGAGGTTTGCGTCGGACAGGTCATTTTTCTTTTGCTGGAGCCGAAGATTCAGATTATGGTGATTCAGATGATGGTGAGTCTCACCCGGGCGTAGGTTTTGGACGTTTGCGTCGGACGGGTCATATTTCTTTTGCCGATCTTGATTTGTAATTGTGTGCTGTATTTTAGCACTCTGTAGTGTGATCGTGTTGTTTGAAAATGCCCCATTCGTGGGGCTTAATGAACGCGGGAATGTAGAGTAATAAATAGCAATTAGCTGCTCTCCGAAATATCCGCGTTCATTAATGGTACGCCCACTCTCCAAAATATTGCGGACTCTTTGGGCGGAAAAACGTTTACAGTTATTAGACTCTGGTCAGTATCCTTTCGGATCCAGGGGGGCAAATCTTCCGGTTAATCTGGAGTTTTAGGGACGCACATATTCCTGTTGACGTATTTGTGGCTTGGGGACGTATATATTTCTGTTGTTGCTCCTGAGCGGCTGTATATATTCTGGTGGTATCACCTTTCATAAACCTCATCCTCTGCTTTTCACCAGTCAACGTCCCCATTACAAAGCCTTCAGCCCTTTGACAATGTCTTCGCAAACCTTCTTCGCATCCCCAATGATCATCATCGTGTTATCTCTATAAAACAATCCATTGTCGATTCCTGCGTACCCGCTTCTCAAAGAGCGCTTGACAAAAAGTACCGTTCCCGCTTTATCCACGCGCAACACTGGCATCCCGTAAATCGGTGAGTGTGGATCCTCATATGCTGCGGGGTTCGTTATGTCGTTTGCACCAATAACGAGGGCAACGTCAGTCACAGAGAATTCTCCATTTATATCGTCAAGTTCGAACACATCCTCGTATGGGATGTTTGCTTCTGCTAGTAAAACATTCATATGCCCAGGCATTCTTCCAGCAACAGGGTGAATTGCGTACTTGACGCTAATTGCATGCTTACTAAGAATTTCCGCTACCTCGGCTAGGGCGCGTTGAGCCTGAGCTACTGCCATTCCATAGCCGGGAACAATAATCACGCTAGATGCGTTGTTTAATATAAACGCTGCGTCTTCCGCAGAACTGACTTTTGCCACTTTATCCGAGGCGGACTCGGACGTGTCCACCGCAGCGCTCATTCGCCCAAATATCACATTCCAAATGGAGCGGTTCATGTTTTTGCACATGACATAGCTGAGGATTGCGCCCGACGAGCCAACAAGGGCTCCTGTGATGATGAGCAAATGGTTGCTCAGCGTGAAACCTGTCGCAGCTGTTGTCCAACCCGAATACGAATTTAAAAGCGATACAACCACAGGCATGTCGGACCCACCAATGGGAACAATCAGGCATACTCCCAATACCAGCGCTAATATGACCATTTC
>JAISRQ010000016.1 GCA_031273545.1 Holosporales bacterium | reverse complement strand
TCAGTGGATGACGCTTGAACAAATAAGCGAAACTTTATTCGCTCTTTTATCACGACGCTACGATCTCGCCCAGTTTTTAAAGACGTATGATAAAGACGCGTTTGCGAAATTCTTAGGAGAAAAGTTGGTATACTCTGAGGCTGGGCCTCATTTTGATGGGCATTTAACTCAGGGTTTAGCAAAGGAAATGGCAAATGCGTATCCTGACAATCAAACGTTAAAGCTAATTATTTCTGGGAATTATGAGAAGGCTTTCTTAACAACAACCCAAACTTTAAGAAAGAAGTTCACAGGCATTCCGCAATCCTACGACCTATACCCAGCGTTATATGCTCAGGCTGAATATTTTTTTGCAGACACCCAACGACAAAAAACACGGGAACTTATTATAAAAACGCAAGCATTTATAACAGTAGCGAATGATGTTTTTCAAAAATACCAACAAACGAAAGAATCTCAGAATCAGTATGATTTTGAGGATTTGATAATGAAGACAAATGAAGTCTTGACCCGTGCTTATGATAGTGAGGCGTTAAAGGCGGCAATATCGTTGGATGTTCGGCACTTGTTCATCGACGAAGCGCAGGATACCAGCCCTCAACAATGGCAAATCGTGCTGCACATTGTTACCCTGTTTTTTCATTTGGGGGTTGAGTGTACGCTGTTTGTTGTCGGAGATGTAAAGCAATCAATTTACAGTTTTCAGGGGGCTAAACCGTGGCTTTTTAAAACATTGCCTGCCGTATTTGAAAGGCTTATATCTAAAATAGGCGGAAGCTTTCAGCATATCCAGCTAACAACATCGTATAGGACTGCGCCGTCAATATTGAAAGTTGTGGATGCTGTGTTTCAAAATAATCAGGTCATATCAGATTATGTTGGGCATACGTCTGCTTTGAAGAGCGCAGGTTTTGTGCGGACTGTAGACCTTGATTCTCCGAAATCTGAGGAGGAGCCTGAGTATGATGACGGACAGCAAAAATCAAACGTAAGTATAGATAGTAGTGTAATTGGTGATTCTTATTCGCGTGATGGGGCTTATACAAACGATGCGGCTGCGACGACTTTACCGGGACTTCCTGCGAAAACGGTAGAAGATTTTGTTGCAACAACTGTGCCCGAATTGGTTGCAGCGACCGTGGCGGATTTATTAGCAAGCCAAGTTTATTGTCCTTGTGTTGGGCGAAACGTTTTGCCCGAAGACATACTTATATTGTCGCGCCAACGTAATGACTTGTCGCTAATTAGCCAACATTTATTAGAGCGTAATATTCCGTGTGCGATGCGAAATTCTCAGCCTATAGCTTGGTTAGATTTGCTTGCATTTGTGCAATTTTTGGTCGATCCATTTGATGATTATAACCTTGCATGGCTGTTAAAGAGTCCGTTTTTACTGGATTGTTGCGTGTCCGAAGAGCAGCTTTTTCAGCTATGTTACTACAGGAATGGAAGCTTATGGGCGGAGATCGTGCCTGATGAAGGCGGGTCGGAAGGCGAAGTAGTGAAGGGCGGTGAAGGTGGTGACGCCTGCGGTGAATATGGTGACGCCTGCGAAGACGGTGAACACGATGAAGTAGACAATTGCGGTGAAGGGAATAAACGCGACGAAGAAACTCCGAATACGCAAGAGCAACCTTCCATCAACTTTGTTCAATGCATTCGAGATGTATTAACACAGTATCGCACTAGCGCTGGAGCTATTCGGGACCGCGATGATTTTTACTTATTTTTTCATCGGGCCATCTCCAATGTTCGTCCTTATATGCCACAAACATGTGCGGGGGATGAAATCGGACCAAGCAAAGGGGCACTTCCTCAAGAGTCTAGCGTTGATTCGGGAAGTAGGTCCCCTCAATGGTCAACTGATTTGGGAAGTGGGCCTATAATGGACGCAGACATTTTTGATGTGTTTCTTGACGAAATTTTGAACTTTTTGGCAGAAAATACGCCAAATCTATCAGCTTTTAACGATTTTCTGCAAAACATTTTCCCGCAGTCTACGCTGAGCGACTACGGCGTGCAACTAAAAACCATACACGGAGCTAAGGGGTTGCAGGCGCCAATCGTGATCCTTGCGGATGATTCGACCGTGTCTCTGCAAAAGGAAAAGTGGGTTTGGTTCGAAACGTTTGATGTTGGGGGGGCGGATGATGCGCAGTTTCAGGAAATCCCGGCACCGGCTGGGGTGATGCTGATGCCGCAGGCCACGCTCATTGGGGCGCATCATATTCGTGAAGGCGCGTTAGCTGTTTTGCTCGAAGAGAATTATCGCTTGCTGTATGTTGCGATGACGCGTGCACAAGACGGTTTTATTTCCGTTGGGCGGAGAAAGAAAGAGGGGTCGTGGCATAAGGTGATTTCGGAGGCTGCAGAAGGGGTGATTTCAGAGGAAGAATGTGCGTAAAGTGATTAACGCTGCGATGAACAGTGTAATCATTTGGGGCGTAGGTATAATTTATCCATCGTCAAAGTTGATGTGTTCTACATATATTTGTAGATGATTGGCGATGTTTTTTGTAAAGTCTATTAGGTGTAGATTCTGGTAGAAATTCGACACAGAAAAAAACTAGGCGATATATACCAGGAGCCCCAAAGATTTCGGACCAGAAAGTCAAAGAGTCGTAAGCGTTTATTGAGCGAAACAATTCGTAATCTTTTGGGGAGTATAACTGGCGAGGGTTATTTATAATTTTATGAAGAACGAGATTTTTACATGTTCCCCGGGAGCCCGAAGGGTGCGGACTGTGGGACAAATAGTCGCAAGTGCCAAGCACGCTCTAGTCCCGTTGGCGTGCTTCCTGCTTAGCTCTTGCTCTGACAGCAAGCTTATTCGCGAAATTGACGAGGACGTAAAGGTAGCGCCAAACGTATCTGTCGAATCTTTATACGAAAAAGCTGCCAATAAGATGCATTCGGAAGACTTCAAGGCAGCTGCCAATGGTTTTGCGCTTGTGCAAGAACAGTTCCCGTATTCGAAGTGGGCGGCTCAATCGCAGATAATGGAGGGGTATTGCCGCTATCAAGCGCACCAATATGAGGATGCGATCGATTTGTTTACGATTTTCGCTAAGCTGCATCCTCATCACAGGGATACGCCGTATGCGTGTTATATGATTGGGCTGTGTCATTATGAGCGCATAGCAATCGTCGAGCGAGATCAGCAAGATGCATATGATGCGTTGAAGGCGTTCCGGCAGGTCCTTGCGTTGTTCCCTGCGTGCGATTATGCGAAGGATGCAAAGTTTAAGATTGACTTCATCCACAACCACTTGGCAGCACAAGAAATGTCCATTGGGCGGTTTTATCAACGCGAGAATGCATATTTGTCGGCGATCAACCGCTTTAAAAACGTTGTAGAGCAGTACCAAACGACGGAGCAATGTCCAGAAGCGCTGCTTCGTTTGGCTGAGTGTTATGCGACATTGAATATGAATGATGATTTTTTTGCAACGTACGCGGTCTTAAAATTAAATCACAAAGATTCTGAGTGGTGCAAGTTAGCTAAGGCGCTGTCTTCTCGTGTAAAGGCTGCAGCGAGGAGAAAGGCAGAAGCGGCAGACGCAAAGGCGGATGGAACGAAGGCGAAGGCAGATGTTGTAAAAATGGCTGGAACGAAGGCGAAGGCGGGCGCTAAAGTCAAAACCGAGACAAGTGCAAGTGGCGTGAATGCTAACGTTACTGGTGCAAAGGAGAAGGCCATCCGCTCAAAACAGGGCACACAAGAATTAAAGCGGGACGATGGCGTTGAAAATCGACAGAAAAAGCAAGACGAGAAGGCCCAGCAGGGAGAATATTACCGCGATTCGGTGGCGTCTGCACCGCTTCCTCCTGGATATTAGTGTTACCACTGTCCATCGCGGCCAAATGCGAGCCAAAAGTTGGAGACCCCGGAGTTCTCATAGACTGCGAACTAGAAGTTGAAGGATAATTAGCATTCGTTTGCCTCAACAGTTTGTAATCTTTTGGGGAGAAAGGCTGTCTTCCTTATCCTTCGGGGAGTGGCCGTATGTGTTTTATCCTTGGTAGTACGACCCTCCGTTTTTGTTGTAGCAACGCTCATACTCCACGTGCAAATCTTCATTGAGGGGGTAGTTCCTCAGTTGAAGATCTACCCATCCTTGATTCTCCTTCCACGTAAGTTGTTTTTCTGGTATAGGGCGACCATCCTTGTCAGTCTTCTGACGCACTGCTCCGAAGTGCCCAGTGTATACCATTGTAAAAAAACGTATCGGCAAATATGGACTACTTACTGAGTATGCTCCGCTGACCAGCGTATCTAGAGGACGCCCCCTCCATTTATCAGGGGAACAGAATTCCACTATATTATGGCGTCCAGCAAATGCAGCTGCGTTTGCTATGGTGCTATTGAACGCACGAGAGGACAGGTACTCGCTTAAGGGGACCCGACCAAGAGTCTCCCAAACTAATTTAGGACCAGCTCTTACAACAAAATCTCTAGTGTTATTGATGTGTTGATCACATGTCGCCAATGTATGACATGATTCGTAATACGTTCCATCGTTTGCTCCTCTATTTTCTGCGCATATGCAGCTAGCATTTTTGTTTGCTAATTGTGTATAGAGAGCATCTATTACTGCTCTTAACTTATAAAAATAATCATCAACAATGACTTCTTCTATTCTGTTTTCAACTTCTAGCCAATCTACTTTGTTTCCGTGGACTACTTCACCTAGCTTCTTTTGGGCGATTACGTGCTCTACTATATCGTAGTGATTCTTCATTTGTCGGAGTAAAGGTTCTGAGGGCAATACGCTTAGTTGATGTCTAAAGAAATCTGGACGACTTAGCTTAGCGGCAGCAACACTTACTGCGGCAAGATTTGCTTTTACATTCTCTTGCAAAACAAATTTATCGCCAACAAACTCCTCTGGCGCATTTAGTATATTTTTCCGAGACAAGCTCGATTGCTGCATCTTTACAAAAACAGATCCATACCTTTCCATCGCATTTTTCCGACCAGACTCGTCTACTGGAACAAACGTTGCCATATTAAAACATTCCAATATCAGCTTATTTATATGAAGCGTATCATTCAGTCGCCCATCTAATAACGCCGAAGATAACGCTGAATCTAACAACCGCAAGGCCGCATACAATGGCGCGTCGCGAAACCTAACGTTTGCAGATAGTTGCTTGCATAGCTCATCTGCTGTTGTTATCTCGTTTATGCCTTTCCCTACAATATCCTTAAATCTGTCGCGAACGCGTGTGGTATCAAGAATGCACTTCCTATTCGCTTCATCTATTTCGTCTACATCTTTTTTAAGCTCAGAATCTATTTTTGCGAACATGCTAGAATTCGAGCTTCTTTTAGCGACATGCATGGAAGGAACAGTTATACGAATGCCATTCGCGGCACTCACGCTAGCTATGTTAAGGCAGGACGCAACGACAAGTGCGATAATGCGTACGATCATATTCGTCTATGTTTTTAATAAGTCTCTATTCATTGTACTACAGTATTGTTGGACATTTGTCTAGTTGCGAGATCTAATAGGTAAGCATTATAAGCAAAAACATGATAACGACATCAATCGCCAAAGACCTACAGCGCGCGCCTTATTTCATCGGGGAGCTCCGTCCTTTTTATCACGCCTTCGATGTCGTTTTCCCAAGGAAACACGTGCAGCACCTTCGTCTTGGCAAACGTTTCTATCGTATCAACAAACTCCGTTTCCCCGTTTAGTACGATCCCGATCACGTCAATCCCTCTGAGTCGCAGCGCCTCTATTGTCAAGTATATATGATTTTGAAAACCAAGCTTTGACTTACTTACAACTATAACATTAGAATTCGTCATCTTGATTAAATCAATCATAAAAACGCCTTTCGCAATTGGGACGAATACGCCTCCTGCCCCCTCTATTATTACGTTAGAGTCACTCGCCAAATTATTGCAAAGTTTTTGGGGAAGAAAACATTCATTGTTATCCCACATTACGTTAGGCTCATGTACCAAGTGATTGCCGGGTTTTTGGAGGAGCTCGTTATTATCCAATTCCCGGTCTGCGTCAATTGAGGTCCTCGGGGCTGGAGCTTGCTTTAATATATTTGAAAGCTCGATATTTATGTCCTCGAGTTTCGCCGCGTCATATGCAGACAACGGAGCGCGTAATTTGTACGCTTCGGGAATGATCTCCGTATGCGCAGAGATGCGGGCCACTACGCTTGCATCTGAATCTGCACCAGTTTGAACGGGTTTCCAATATTTGGCGGTGGAGTGCGCGCAGACCCAGGAAGATACGATTGTCTTGCCTACGTCTGTGTCTGTGCCTGTAATAAAGAGCGGACGGGTCATGTGAGGCGCGCGAGGTTTAAGTCTAGGGCAATTATATCATGTTGCGGGGCAGGGGCGGGATTGTTTATTTGTAGTGCCCGCTAATATGCGAGACTTAAGCGTTTATACTCCCAAAACTCCACAATCTTTTGAGGGCTGAAACCTTAGCAAATAGGACGAGGATCCGTCGTATACAAATGTACCAACCGCTCATCAGCTTTGTCTGGATGTGCCGAATCCAAAATCCTGACTCGAATAAGTATGACGATTTCTTTTACGCTATCTGCCTTATTAAGATTAGAAAAAGCCTCCTTCATAAAAGGAATGTCCCCAAAAATGGGGTGCTTAAAGCGGTCATGTTTTGACGATATTTCCATTAACCCACCCAAAACCGCGACTTCGCCATCTTTTAAACGCAAAACGGAATCTATTTCTTTTACTTGGATGACAGGGACTTCGGATTTAGGAAGCTCAGTGCCGCCTGCGTTTTTCATCGCGATTGCAACGGATGGGTCGGATACCGTTTTGACTAAGCTAGAAATGGTCGGACGCAGGAACAGGATTACACTTTGGCTTTCTGGGTCAATCGCCGGCTGTACAGACATGACCAACCCCACTGGGACGGTCTTTATGTCGCTGCCAACGGTTACGTCTTCCCTGTCGTTTTTCGTAGACAAATGCTTGCTGTAGTTCAACTTAAAGTAGACATGATTTTCTGCAACCTTTAGAATTGCGCTTTGGTTGTTCATTACAGTAAGTCTCGGACTTGAAAGAGTTCGAGCCTCTCCAAAGTGTTGCAGGGCTTTAATTATTCCGGCGATCCCGTTGGAGAAAGTTTTTGTGAATTGGAAGAATCCGGACGGCGCAATCGTTTTTGCTACGCTGGATGTGGAAGTTCCGGTATCGATTGTGGTGGTTGCTGTACCTCCTGCTGCACTTGCTGCAACGGCCGCTCCAGTCGTAACAGCTGCACTTGTCGCATCAACAAAAACGGATTCCCCTGTGACGTTTTTATCCTCGAGATTGGCACCGCCATACCCTTCTGATTTAAAGGTTCTCCCTTCTTCAGATTGCAGCATTCCCCAATTAATTCCGCTTTTAAATTCATCGTTGAGCGTTACTTCAATAATCTTTGCTTCAATTAAGATTTGACTGCTAACGGATTTTTTCAACGCCCGAAGATACTCTTGGACGCAATGATGTTGTTCAGAAGAGCCTCGCACAGAAATAATTCCTGCGTGTTTGTGTATCGTAAATTGTGGATGATTACTTGAATCACTTTCACTTGGGGGAAGCAATATTTGCAAGTTAACTTCTAGTTCTTTCCAAAAATCATTTTCGCTGTTCATGTTAACAGACGTGTTTGAGCCGTTTTCGCTGCCCGATACGCCTGTCTTGTTGTCTGCGTTTGCGACAGAGTGAGCGAATATATCTGTCCCAGAGGAGATTCTGTTGGCACTGGAGCGTGTTAGGTTTAAAAACTGCACATTATAGTTGCGGCTATATGGTGTGTCTGGTTCGATGAACAACATGCCATTGCTTATCCTGTAACGCAGCTTAGCTATGCTACACATACTTTCTAGTACATCAATAAACGGTTTTCTTGTTGCAGCGAACGAAATAAATAGTTTGGAAGCTTGTATTCGTTTATCTATCTGTACATCAATATTTAAAAGTTTGCATGTTTGTTCTAGTGCAATGCCTAGGGGCATGTCTTGCGAAATATGCAGGGAGATTTGCGACTTGTATGACGCAGGGATTATTGGAGCAGCCGGAGTAGGAAGCCTTTTAGGAGTGTAAGTCGTCTCTTCCGGGGTGGTTAGTACGCGAAAATCGTTGGTGGTGGGCTCTTTCCCTAGATGCGACTTAACGAAGCTTTGGCAGCCAGAAAGCGAGAAAACTAAGGCTAGACCGAGAGCCCTCGGTGTAATATCTTTTTTATAAGTTGTAAACACAAAGTACAACGTTTCAGTAACACATAGGGTCAATATAAAGGATTTTGTTTGCAAACAAAAGGCGTGATCAATAAATCTTCTCCTTCTGCGAAAACGTACCTATTGGTTTTCTAAGAGAATAACGCTAGCATGAATATGGTTATTGATTTATTTAATTGGGTTTTATGTCAATATGTAAGGTTTTGTTGTGTTCTTCCATTTTTGCAATTTTGGCTGGAAATGGGATTCAGGCAGGTGGTCTGAGTGAGGAGCAAAAGAAGGAAGTAGCGCAGCTAGTGGATGAAAACGTTCGAAAAATGCTAACAGAACACCCAGAAGAGTTCATTAGCGCAATAGATGCTGGAGTGCAAAAGCGCCAATATGAATTTGCAAAAAAAATAGAGCAAAACGCAACCACAAACAAAGACAAATTGTTTGGGGCAAGGTTCGTAATTGGAAATGCTAAGGGGCCGCTGAAGCTTGTGGTGTTCTTTGATCCGTTAGATCCGATTTCTCAGAAATTTAATTCTGAAGTGATGAGCCAGATTGCTAAAGAGAGGACTGATGTCGGCTTTTACTTGACTCCGGTTAGCATTTATGGCGGACAAGAGGGAGGGGACTCGGGGCCAAGTTCGTTGCTGGCTACGAAAGCAATCATTGCGGCTAGTTTGCAAAATGTAGATAAGACGGGTGTTTTCTGGTCAAAGTTTCCAGATGCGCATGGAAAGATAGAGCTTACAGTGACGCGTTTGTCGCAATTAGCAAAGGAATCTGAGCTTGACGCAGACAAACTAAGCAAGGATATTGAAAGCGAAGCTATTGCACGAGAGTTAGAGGCCAACGGGCAACTTGCGGTAGATATTGGCATTCCGCCTCGGTTACCTTTGATTTTCATTTCAACGGACAAAGGATTAGAAATTATTCCTCCGTTAGTAAAGGAGAAAATGAACCAAGCTTTGGATGCTGTGAAAAATGGCCGGCCATGGCAAGAGATATTGATTGCACCTGGGCCTGAAGCGGCAGCAGAAGGCAAACCTGCAGCGGAGGCCAAGCTAGAAGCTAAGCCGGAAGCCAAGCCAGAGGGGACTCCTGCTGCTGAATCAAAGCCTGAAGGTGCAGCCAGTAAGGGATAATACCTACACCTACCATAGATCCCAAAATTGCGGGCTGTAAGTTGAATGTAACAAGCGTTTGTTCAACTAATAAGTTCGCAATCATTTGGGGAATAGCATCTTGCCATAATGAATATGCTTCGAAAGTTGGGTAATAACAAGCGTTTGTTTGACTAGAACGTTCGTAGTCATTTGGAGAGGGGGGCGCCTCGGTATATCTTTCGATGCGAAAATGTGCTGCCTTTTCTTGGGGATTGTGTATACAATGCTCATACGCAGATCCTTTTTACTGGGAAATATGTCTTTTCGCATACTTAGCGATGTCTGTACATCAGAAGGCGAGGCGCAATTTGAAGTGTCCATCCGGCCAAAGTCCCTTGAGGATTTTACTGGCCAAAGGCAAGTCTTAGCGAATTTGTCCATATTTATTACGGCGGCCCGTCAGCGCGGGGAAGCCCTTGACCACACGCTATTGTTTGGTCCTCCGGGGCTCGGCAAAACGACGCTAGCGCAAGTAATTGCCAACGAGCTTGGAGTCGAATTTCGGGCGAC
The DNA here is from genome assembly GCA_031273545.1 of Holosporales bacterium. Classification (GTDB taxonomy): domain Bacteria; phylum Pseudomonadota; class Alphaproteobacteria; order BNTO01; family BNTO01; genus JAIRNK01. The sequence goes on along the minus strand of JAISRQ010000016.1, from coordinate 1,266 downwards.
ATCTGGTCCCATTTTGGCAAAAGCTGGGGACTTAGCGGCCATTTTGACGAATTTATCCCCACGTAGTGTGTTTTTTATTGATGAGATACACCGGCTGAATCCATCGGTTGAAGAGACGTTGTACTCCGCAATGGAGGATTTTAAAATTGATATAATGATTGGTGAGGGGCCGGCTGCAAAGGCATTGCGATTGGACCTTCCGCCGTTTACATTGATTGGCGCGACGACACGCTCTGGGCTCCTTGCTCAGCCACTACGAGAGCGGTTTGGCATACCTCTGAGGCTGCAGTTTTACGATGTAGCTGATTTGGCTCATATCGTGAGGAGGGCTGCGCGGATCCTAAACGTAAACATAGAGGAGGACGGTGCTAATGAGATCGCAAAAAGGTCGCGGGGCACGCCAAGGATTGCGGGGCGTTTGCTGCGGAGAGTGCGGGACTTTGCGTATGTTCTTGGAAAAAAAGAGCGCGCAGTCATCACGTATGACATTGCGCAACACGCGTTGGAACAGCTTGCCGTGGATGTCCTTGGCTTGGATGCGCAGGACGTGAAGTATTTGCGGATTTTGGCGGAGTATTATAAAGGGGGGCCTGCTGGGCTTGATACGCTGGCTGCTGCTATGGCTGAGGACAGGGGGACTATTGAGGATATGATTGAGCCGTACTTGCTTCAGCAGGGGTTTATTCAGAGGACGGCGCGAGGTCGGGTGCTGACGACTTTGGCGTATGAGCATTTGCAGATAGAACAAGGGCCAGGAAATTTTGCTAAGGAAGGCAATACGGAATGGGAGTAGGCGAGGGGGAAGGAGTTTTTGAGAGGATGGATTTTACAGAAAAAACGACGGAATTTTTTTTGATTTTTGGGAGGAGCCTTTGCTCAGTACGAAAGGGTTAACAGGGCATTAAAATTTGGATACGGGATTTTTGGGCTTTTTTTGGAAATTTGAGGTAGAAAGTGAGGCTAATCCCCCCCAACCACCACCTTTTATCCTAACACAAAAAGGTTAATGGATCGTTAATGGTCGGATTTAAATTAAAAGTTATATATTTTGTATTCATTATTTCTTAACTTTTTTCTGATAGGATACAAGGTGGTGGTTGGGGCGGAGGCTTCCTTTTTTCCGTGCCCGCATCCTTCAGATTTTAGTTATATACCCATCTGAAATGATTCATTGGATTTTCCCCAGAAATTGCGTATAAAGGATACATGAAAGCTAATTTCCTAAAAGAAACCGAAAAGCAGGAACTAGAGGTCCGCCATCGCCAA
>JAISRQ010000004.1 GCA_031273545.1 Holosporales bacterium | reverse complement strand
ACCTGGTTCGAGATACAGTTTGGGAGAAAATATAGGATCTATTTCTAAGGAAAACTCTGTAAGGGGATGCACGAGACACGCGGAAAACGGACAGCCTCACCCATGCATACAAGACCAATGTACCGTAATAGGAGGCATATTAGAATCGGAGTGCGCAGACTTGATTCGTCAATTTTTTCTAAATAAAAGGGCCAAGCACAGCAGCCAATAGCAGTTCCCCGTAAGACTCGACAGCTAGCGAACAAACTCCCGCGATTACTAAAATTAACGAAAAACAGCAAAAATGAGTGGCGGGAGTGACGAGACTTGAACTCGCGACCTCCGGCGTGACAGGCCGGCGCTCTAACCAACTGAGCTACACACCCAAATAAAAAAACAAGCGAAACCCCGGAGGGCAAACCAATAAACTCATAGTCTCATTGTCAAATGAAATGGCACTTTAGTCAATAGATTTTGCTACGAAACCACCAAAAAACAACAAAAACACTAATAGAGTGGGCCCGGTAGGACTCGAACCTACGACAGCTTCGTTATGAGCGAAGAGTTCTAACCAACTGAACTACAGGCCCCCACGTATACTTACCCTTAGGAGTCTACAGGAAATCGGCAGGTGGAGTCAACATGGAATACATATCAAAAAATCGTAATATTGCTGGATAGCGACCACACAGAAAGACACGTAAGAATGTATGTACCCACTTTCCAAGTTATTGCGGACTGGTTAGATAAATAAACATTTGCGATAATTTAAAGGTTTTGTTTGCATTTATTTAAGATATTGGTGTATAAACATACATTAAAACTGTGTATTTAGCTTGTATCAACGCGTGCCCTGTACGTCCATGAAAACGGACTTAACGCATTTATGAGTGTTGCCTCTTAAGACAAAAACTGCAAAACTTATCTATAGTTGAGCTATGTAGTGCCCGAAGGGATTCTGACAAGAAAGAAAAGTATTTGACTATTAGTTGTCTAATAAGCAAGCATTTACTAGATAAAAGGATATAAGGCTGCACGTTTTTTATTGAATGGATTTTTTTTGCTAGCGTCGAGTAAAGTATCAACGCGATGCGTCGTAACAAACATGGGAGGGGGAATAAATGTGGCATTGTCATAAATTTACCATATCGTTGATGTGTGCATTCGGTTGGCACGCAATTGGCTCTGATGCATGGTCATCAGATGGAACGCGAGCAAAGTCGGCGAAAGTACTAGAGCAGGCGTTATCCGTATATGAACAATTTCTAAAAACTGGGAGCGCTGCCGCCTTAAATCAGATCGCGGCGGCGTACTATACGCTTGGAGAAAAAGCTGAGGAGGGGGCTGAATACCAAAAATCGCAAGAACACTTCGCTAAAGCTGCGGAGTATTTCTGTAAAGCTGCGGAAGCTGGGTGTAACGAAGCAGAATATAACGCTGGATTGGCATACAACAAATTAAAAAAGTACGACAAGTCAGCCGTTCATTACAGAAAATGTATAAAGACATGCTCCACCGAGGCAGACGCAGACCTAGCGCTAAAAGCAGCAGTGAACTTGTCTATTTTGGTATTAGAGAAAAACGTTCCACAGGATATGGATGAAATTTTATCATGGGTAGAACTTTGTAAAAAATATAACACCAACGTCAAGGCAGCAGAATTGTTGCAGACGTCAGTTGTCATCCTCACCGATATAAATTCTCCGGTAAAAACAAATAGCTCGGATGAATCACCAAAAAGCGGAGCAATCGCTATCAGTGCAACACAAATGTCATCCGCTGCCTAGTGGATGAATACTCTACTCGCGAGGAAGCAACCCTTGCTTTTCCTCGCTTTCTTTTCCGCGTTATAGCCGAGCCACTCGCTAATCATAATAAGACAATTTATACAAATCGGTGCGGTTTTTGACTGCAAAATGTTCAACGTAGTGACACGCGAGTGGCTACTATAATTGATGACCCAGATATTTACGGTACCGACTTATATTCCTCAAAGATTACGAATACTTTGTACAAATAAACGCTCACGATTCTTCCGTCTGCAACCTTTGAGTACCCGATGTATGCATGAATACCTGTTAGGATTGATCCTCATCCATCAAACCTTCAAATAATGTACCATCATAAGAAGAATTGTTCCTCTCCTGGTAATTGTTCCTTCCACGAAAATATCTAGTAAACCGGTCAAAAAGTCCTCCACAACAAGCAGTATCGGCATCTAATTCCTCACTGCGACGATTACGTCCAGTACGAGAACTACTCCGTAGTGCACCTGCATTTTGTTCAAGTTGTAACTCTATCTGCGGTGCAATTGCTTGCCTAGTTTGCACTTCTACAGGCATTTGCCTTGTACCTTCAGAAGGTTGTCTGCTCTCTGGAATTGTCGATATTGCCGTTACACTTGAAATTGCACCAACTTTACTTACTGTCCCCTCAGGCTCATTCTCTAGCTTCACCCCTACTTCTGGTACAGGCTCTGCCCTTATAACAGGCTTCGCCTCCACCACAACCGGTATTACTACTGCTGGTGCGAGCTTCGGTTCCGACTCTACTTCTGGCACGGGCTCCGCCTCCATCACTGGCGAAACTGATACCACTATCTCTGGTGCAAGCTCCGGCTCCGGAACTGCCTCTAGCTCTCCTCCTACCTCTGGCGCGGACACAGGCTCAACTATGGGTTCAACCCCTCCCCCTATCATTGGCTTCGCTTCCATCGCTAGCGAAACTGGTACTACTACCTCTGGTGCAAGCTCCGGTTCTGGCTCAGGAACTGTCTCTCGCTCTCCTCCTATCTCTGGCGCGGGCACAGGCTCAACTACAGGTTCGACCCCTCTCCCTATCACTGGTTTTGCTTCCCTCGCTAGCGAAACTGGTACCACTTCTGGCTCGGGTTCCGAAACTGCCTCTAGCTCTCCTCCTTCTGCCGGCGCGGACGCAGGCTCAATCACAGGCACCGGATCAAATCCTGCTTCTACCTCTAGCACTGGCGCAGATTTAAAAAAATCAGCAATTCCAGCAATTTTGCCCAGTTCATCCTCAACGCCTTTCACGTATTCTACACAACTACGCATTTTTTCAATGGGCGCATCTATAGTGTTAATAAAAGTAGCCAAACTCTTGAAAAAGTCGGAAAGATGTTTGAGATGGGGTATCGCTGCTTTTGACGACGTTAAAGCTGATACGAATTTGTCTAGTAAATCAGGATTGGATGATAACTCGTTTTTTAGCCAAACGGGCTTACCTGACAACATGTCAATGAATTTATCGAATTCGTCACATGATGAACTTGATGTGCCTGATGAACCTGACGTACTTGATGCATCTGACTCACTAAGTGAATCTGATGAACTCGACGTACTTGATGTATCCGATGCACTAAATGAATCTGACGAACTTGGTTTATGTACTAAAGAAGACGAATCAAGTAAAAAATTTATTATTTTTTCTGATTCCTCATTTTTACTTTTTAAAATTTGGATAAACCTTTCTCGGTGCTCACCCTGCAAATTGCCCCGTAATGACGCTATAAGTAAATTGCGGTATGTATTGCGACACAAGATATACTCGTTTTCAGCTAAATTACATGCCAGATCAAATAACTCTTCAGAGTCTAAAGACGAACGAACTGATTCCCAACGTTGTTGTATCTTCGCCAACTCAAGAGCGAGGTCACTAGGGTGAGCAGGATCGCTCTTAGAGGGAGTAGGACAACAAATATTCCTAGCGTTATTAATGAATTTTGCAAAGGTTGCATTTTTTTTCACAGTTGTGTCATTTGAAAGGTACAACGCGATAAGAGACTCGCGTAATTTTTCATGCAAACCATACGAACCAGATTCAACTGCACCATATATGCCTTCACTTAAGCCCTCCTCAATATTTGTTCCTAAAGCCATGCTAATCGCCCACTCCATTGGGTCATGCAAACATTCAAGTCTGTCGCTCAAAAAACTGGAGATTGGTGAGTTGCCGTGTATGTTCTTATATTCCTGTACGATTCTACGTAAATCCTTGACATCATGCCTGTCTCGCGAAACTGTGCATACAAAAAGGACCAATGCGCCGTAGGGTAATGGATCTTTCCAACCAAGATTATAAAAACTACGCGCACCAATCATAGATAGATAGTCAAAAGCTAGATTATTCACGTTTTCGTCCTTTTTAATGGGCCAACCATTCTCCTGAAAGTGTCTTATCATAAGAATTATTGGGAATAGCGCACTGTCAATAGGAATATTACACTTAAATAATTTATTCATGCTGTCGCAGGCTCTCGTAATATCCTCCCCAAAAAGATCACGCGCAAAAGAACGCTGCTCTTTGGTAACAGGCGGAAGCTGCTTGTCTGCGCCAGCGCGTATAGCTGACGGGGGATTAGTAGAGTGCCTTCCCTTTGTTCTTCTCGACGAATGTCTCGCTGAATAAACATCGTCATTATGCGTTACAAAAATAGAACCAACTAGAAACAAGGAATATACCCTTCTCGAAAAAAACATACTTAACTCAATGACATAATCTTACGCACCTATAATTATTATATGTAATGTTGTGGTGCTAGTCAAATGCAAATGCACTCAGGTGCATATTCCAAATTAAAAATGCACAGATCAATTAAATTTGAAAGACATTCACCAACTACAACAGTTCCTCGCAATTCAAGTACGTTCAATTTCAGATAAATATGGTAGAGGTTTCAACCAACTCTTTTTATGCTAGCATTACTACAGCGTAGGTTCGTGGTACAGAAAAAATATGTCAGAAAAACTTGTAAAGGCAAAAATGACAGCTCTGATGGGCTGTATTGCTATTGCCGTTGGAATTGGCATAAAAACATTGTTTCCTATTTTCATGTATAACGTGTGGATAAACTCTCTTATTTTATTGACGTTTATTGGAGGAATGTGTTCTCCCTTTATACATGTGCGGCAAATTTCACTAGACAAGCGTTTTTGGCACTTCTTCAAGTCCCAGCTCGTCCCAGGAAGCAGGGCAAGCATAGTAAACAACATCTACTCTCCCTTGCTTAGTGCATTGGTTACAGGCCCGGATGGCAAAAACAAGACATCCTTCACGCACGACGAAGTTCAGCATATATTGGTCAGCATGGACCGCAAGCTAGGTGAGCGCCACACAATAAGCCGCTACGTTATTGGCGTGCTCGTACTATTGGGATTACTTGGGACGTTCTGGGGATTGACTCAAACTGTTGGCTCAATTACAGCATCGCTGAACGACCTTTCGTTTGAAGGATTTGTTTCGTCAGATTTATTTCAACAATTAAAAACAAGCATACTGTCCCCATTATCCGGGATGGGGGTCGCATTTAGCTCGTCCATCTTTGGGTTGATCGGGTCCATGGTGCTGGGTTTTTTGGACCTTCAGCAAGGGAAAGTGGAAAAAGATTTATACGACATTATTGAAGATGACCTACTTGCGCTATCAAAACCTCATCCAATCAGCACGAACAACAGTGGCCCAGCGTACATCCTCGCGCTATTGGAACAAACGGCAGAAACGCTTAGTTCCTTGGAAGGGCGCTTGAGCCAAATGGAAGATAGTCGCATTAAGACGAATAATAATTGGCAAAAAATATCAGAGACGTTATCAGACTTAACAGGAAACTTAAATAAAAACCAAGGAAGTATCCAAGATTTATGCGGATCAATTAATACACTTGTAAAAAACGTCCAGGACACAAATGCAAATCTGTTGAACTACAGTGAAGGACAAACAGTGCGAAATAAAATCGAACAAACCAAGTCGGACCAAATTGTCGACGAACTAACGCTTGGGCGCCAACACCTCGCGAAGGAGCTGGTTGGGGAGATTCGCATGGTGGCGCGCATGATATCTATGTTAAGTGAGCCGGAGGAAGAGATTGCTTCTGTACCTGTGCAGCATAGGGAGATGGCTGGATCGTAAGCGACGTAGGAAGTGGGCAAAGGTGTGCGTTGTGCAACTGAAACGGCGGTGACATTGTTATGTCGCATGGGGAGACGTAGGGCGCAGTTGGCGATAAATTGCGGGTGAATAAGCTACGTATTCTTATAAATGTTACGTCTTTTAGTCTTTTTATAAGTGTTTGTAATATTCCTCCAATACACGCTAATACTCATTATGTTCGTGTATTAAGGGGCTATAACGTATACGCGGATAGTTGATAATTTGAAAAAAAGTAGATTGCTCTTTACTTCTATAGCTTGTTTGTAGGGATGTTTTTTCTGTAATGCAGAAGTGTTTTATGTCGCAAATTTTAACGGAGCTGCATGACGTTTCAGAGTGAAAATGCCACTCGACCTCCAATGGACGTGACGTTCTCTTCCCTTTTTACTGACGAGAGTGATTTTACATGAAAAAGACGCAAAACACTGAAAAACTGATGGTTTTGAAACTTTATCTGCTTAATTTTAGGCGAAATTAGAGATTGAACGCTCTATCAAATATGCTGTATACTAAAATATGTTTAATATTTTTATAAAATTTGATGATGTGTAAGTGGATAATTAATAATTTGGAAAAAAGGAGCTTGCTATTTGCCTCTGTAGCTTGTTTTGGGGGATGTTTTTCCTGTAATGCAGATAAGTCTGACGTTAGATTTTTTCTTGAAGATAATCAGGTGATGTTTCAGAACCTCGCTGAGGACAAATCTTTTTTTCATAGTGTTTTAACCTTGTGTTCAGAAGTTTTTTCTTCGCAAGAGGATGTTTCTGGCGTAAAGAGGGTTTGTTTAGGTTTTCGGCGGAGCCGCTTAGGGACGCCTTTTGAGCAGGGAATGGCTTTGAATACGCTCTTGGGCTGCTTCTGTCGTGATCTTTCTTGTGCCTGTGAGTCTTATCGTGACCTGTCTGCAAGGGAGTTTTTAGGGGTTTTACCAATGGACGTAATAACGCACATTCTTCCTGAAGATGCGCGTGCAGTCGTCCCTCTTTTACATTTATGTCCTTCCTCTTGTTTGAGTTGGGTCGGCGATATCCTACTAAAATTATTAGAGGCATCTCCACTTGATAAACGATATTTGCTCGACGGTGTCGGGGATTTTTGCAAGCTTATAGACGATAGTGAGGCCGTTCTTTTTATGGGGCGCGCATATCCGTATTTGGCTAACAGCATACACATTGCAGCATTTGCATGGTGTCTATGTTTTAATCGAGAAAATAATGTCGTCGCGTGTGTAAATTCTAATCTACTTTCGGCTGTTGCCTCGGATCTAGGTGAAGACCAAGTTTCGAGCATAATTTCCAGTTTAGCTGAGGACGCAGATTCTCAGGTAGGTCACAATGTTATCCGTTCTATTGTAGACCATATAGTTTCTGGAGGTGATGAAGCTCTATCCGTTTTAAATAATTGTCCGGGTTTTATTAATAGTCTTGTTCGCAATGCTAATCGTGCACTTAAGAGTGGTCATTTTAATATGATGCAACTCCTTTCTTTGTTTTGTCAGAAATCCGTTCCTTTGCGCCGTTGTTTTCTTAAGATCATCACTGAAGATATTAATAATGTAGACGCTTTTCTAGTTGCGCTTAATAGGTCTGAGTTGGTACGCTTTTTTAGTTGGTTGGCAGAGAGTACGGCAAATGGAGATACGCAAGCGGCAATACTGGTAAATCACATACGTGATACTAATGCTCCGGTTTTTATGGGGATCGTCGCTATGATGGTTAATTGTGGATATCAGCAGGGGGTGGAGGTAATGAATACCTTCGATTTTCACGCTGTTCAGTTATTTGCGAATACCATTTACGACCTTGCAGAAGAAGGTGTTGTTTGCCTGAATACAGTGAGTGATCTTGGAAGAGCCTGTAAAAATGAATCTCCTGAGTTATTCGATCTCTTTTCTGAGTGGTTTTCAACTTTTAAAGAAAATTCTTTTATTTCGCTATTTGAGTCTTTAGGTGTGCCAGAACTATTGCCTAATCTTGATGTAGATGAAGTTTTAGCTGGCGCAATTCACGATTGTACTGCTACTCCTGCTGTAGGCGCCCTTATAGAATGTTCACTCTATCCGGGGGATGTAGTTTTAGCTGCGCTTACAACAGCTAGGGAGACCGGAGATACTTCCTGGATATTCGACTTTTTGACCAAAATTAGTTACCCACAATGGGGTAGACTCGAATTTTCTCCTGAAGATTTCCTCGCCGTGCGTGAACTTTTTGTAACGCTTTGTAATGCTGAATTTGATTTTATTCGTAGTGGATCTGACCTTGATGATATTTGTAGTACATTCAATGTCGACGAGTCTTTTCTCGCGTTCATTCAAGGTCGATCCGCTGCTGGATATCAGAACTCTACTATGACCGCGCATGGAATGTATCTTCTAGCGACGTTGGACGCCTACGAAGACAAAGCAGGCGCCAAAAGTGAGGCTGTTGATGCTCTAATTGCAGCAGTTACATGTGGCGATGTGAGTGCTCTGCCTTTGCTATTAAAAATAAATGGTGAGGGTGCAGATGTACACCAAGACGTATTTACACGCGTTGAAACTTTTTTTTCATCTTTAGATTTTTTCAAGGCATTGAATATAATTGACCTAAGTACTCTAGTTAGATGCGCCAGAAAATATATTAACAAGCCGGACATATTTGAAGTACTAACGCGTGCTGCGTTAGGGGGAGTAAATGTGTGTGACGGATTTGCTCGTTTCATAAAAATGTGTAACAGAGAAGAAGTTTTAGAAGTAGTAGCCTTTCTCAACGAGTTAGTTTCCCACATGAGAATTGACGAATATGGCGTATTGCTGAACACTACTATCCTTAGACTTGCTGTTCATCAAGACCAACGCTTTTTCCCTCCAGAGTTTTTGAATAACGCCGCAATTTATCTAATTTCCTGCATTGCATACAATGTTCCGGTTCCATATATAAATTTTTCCCATATAATAAATGATGATACCCCTTGGGTTTGCTTATTGAGGGACATTCTTGCTAGTTAGTCGATAATACAGATGCTCACTTCTCTTATACAGTATTCATGATTTTTGAATACGTATATGAGGCGGGAGATGGGGCTTTTATTGCGTTTGCTTTAGTCAATCGCAATAAAGGTTAAATCAATCACACTCCACAAAAGATTACGGATTTTTGAGGGGAGCAAACGCGTACAATCCTTCAGTTTCTAACCTGCAATCTTTGAAAATACTGGGAATGCTGCCATAAGATGTTGAAAGTTTCGTTAACATCTTTGCTCTAATGTGGTTCAGGTTGAAGATATAATGCAGACAGGGGGTTGATCGTAATTTGAATGTTCTATTTTGTATGTGCTAATGTATACTTAGATCCTGTGTATTTATAGGTTTGCGTCGTGTATAGTAAAATAGTTAATAATTTTAAAAAGAAGGGATTGTTATTTGTTTCCTTAGCTTGTTTTGGGGGATGTTTTTTCTGCAATGCAGGTGACGGAGGTCTAGCTAATGTTGACGTCTCCGAGGAAAATGATGGTTTAAAGTTTGACGTTTCTTTTGACGAATATGGCTTTCACATTGAGTATAATGATCTATACCCAAAACGTATTGCCCCTTATCGTTCTAGTTGTTATGAATTCTTGTGTAGTTTTAGGGATACCGTAGACTGTTGCTCATATTTGAAGTCTAGATTAAAGGATACTTCCGGTATAAAAAGTATTTGTTTGGGGGTTCTGCGGAGCGGCTTAGGAACGCCTGATGAGCAGATGGATGCTTTGAATATACTTTTGAGCATCCTTTCTGATTTTGTTCGCGAGTATAAATATTGCTCAAGTGAGGATCTGTCATATGTGGAAGTGATTGCAAGATTCTTATCAGATGACGCCAAACGGTGCATTGCGATGAATCTTCCTGAAGACGGGCGTAAAGTACGAGTAATTCCTCTTTTACATTTACCTCCTGACGATATGAGGAGCTTCGTCGCAGCTGTTAGCACAAATAAGTTCTCAGACATTCATGACATTCCATATTTTTTTGAAGGTCTAGGTGATTGTTGTGAATACATGAATAGAGATGAAACCATTCACTGGATAGATGAAGCATTGTCACATTTGGACAACGTATATGTTGCAAATTTTGCGTGGCGTATACTGCATGAGAAACGTACATTATTAAAGATCTCTGATGAAGAATTTTCTGAGCTAAAATCAAAAATTAGGGGTCATATTGAGTACCATATTGAGTACCATATAACTTATGGATACGATGAAGCTATCTATGCATTACGTAATTGTTCGGTTTATCATGAGTTCGTAGAACATGTTGCCTGCGAGTCTGGAAATACTGAGGAGAATATTCAGCCTTGGTCTCTACTAGAAGTCAATGATGAGCCTTCGTCCTGCCAAGAAGTCAATGATGAGCTTTCGTTTCGCCAAAGAATAAACGATTTTTTAAATACTCCAACGTTGGAAAATATCGATAGCTATTTAGCAAAAATAATTTGCTACTATTCTGCTTTTCCTGAAGCCAGCAGACTTCTAGAGTGTTCCAAAGATAAGGCTGGCATCATTCAAGTTGCGCTTGATAAAGTTAATCGCACTGGAGATACCTCTTGGATATTAGACTTTTTGCCACAAATTAGTTATCCACGATGGGCTGGAGTAGAAGTTCCTTCTGAATTCTTTATGAAAGTGCTTGATTTTCTTAAAGAGCATTCTCAGGCAGAACTAAACGACATTTCTGAAGGGGGCTGCCTTACCCAGTTCCTTCAAGGTAGGAAAGCTGCTGGACATCAGGATTCTACTATGACTGCTTATGGAGTGTTTCTCTTCGCGGTGTTATTCGAGAATAAAGATCAAGCATTAGCTGCTCAGAAGGAGGCTTTAAAACAGTTAAGTCTAGCAGCCATGGTTGG
>JAISRQ010000135.1 GCA_031273545.1 Holosporales bacterium | reverse complement strand
GGAGTAACGATGAAAGAAATATTAGGAAAGCCTTGTTCAGAAATTCCATTAATTTCAGCAACACTTGCGCAAATTACACGCGGTTACTTTGAATACTTCTAGGACTTAGCCCTGCCTAGTTAGGCTAATCTTTTTTCTAGCATACCTAAACTGGCTAGCCTTTTGGTCATCAACAATGATACCATAAACGGAAACGGGGGATTTTTATCTAATTTTTTTCAGGAGAAATATAATGAATAACAAGTTTCTTATAACGTCGATTTTTTCGGTTATTTTGCTGCAAGTTGGGGGCGCATCGGATGTTCACCATGAGTCGATTCTACCGCAGTCGCTAGGAACACAGGTGAATGGCGCGGGCGGCGCTCAACTCGTGTCGGACGTGGATGCAGAGGGGTACGATCCATGTGTAGGCTTATTAGGGTTAATCAGGACCATTTTGATAGAACACGCACCTAGTGAGGGAACGCATGCTGATTATTCTTACAGACTGGACGAAATGTCGAGTGCCATTTCTTTGCTTGGGGGTCAGTTTAGAGCTATACAAACAGACAATGAGCGGTTACGCGGAATGTTAGATCGTTTTTTGTCGCTTGATCGCAGAAGTGAAGATTTGCAGGCCAATCGTCAAGCTTTGTGTGATATGTCTGAGCAGATTCATTTACTAGAGTCTCGATGTGAATGTCTGAATTCAGAAAACCAACAGTTACGTGAAACAATAAGAGGGGTTGAACGTAGATGTGAAGGTTTGCAGGTTGATTCTCAGCGTATACGGGAAATGCAGGAGCGTATCTCTTTATTCGAGCGTCAGTGTGAACGCTTGCTGGCAGGGAATCCGTGTACGTGTGAAATGCAGGAGAGCATCTCTTCATTGGAGATTCAGTGTGAGAGGTTGCAGGCTGAGAATCGACGTACGCGTGAAGTACTGGAACGCATTCCTTTGTCAGAGCGTCCGTGTGAAATGTTACAGACGGATAGTCCGCGTATGCATGAAATGCAGGAGAGCATATCTTCATTAGAGCGCCAGTGTGAAAGCTTGCGGTGTGATGGTCGGCGTGTGCATGAAGTGCAGGAGAGCATATCTTCATTGGAGCGCCAGTGTGAAAGCTTGCGGAGTGATGGTAGGCGTGTGCATGAAGTGCTGGAGCGCGTTTCCTCGGGGTACGATGAGGCGAATAGGCTTGTACGTGAAATGCAGGAGAGCATATCTTCATTAGGGCGTCAGTGTGAAAGCTTGCGGAGTGATGGTAGGCGTGTGCATGACGTGCTGGATCGCATTTCCGCATTGGAGCGCGAACACTCTCCCGAGAAAAATCGACTTTTTGGTGAAGTGCTAGAATTCTTTCCTGTGTTACGGCGCCAGTGTGACAGCTTGCATGATGATAATCAACGTATACATCACGATCTTGAACAAGTACCTTCTCTTGTGCGCAAATGTCATGTTCTGAGGGGAAAAAATCGGTCGTTACGTGGAAAAGTTGCGGTCCTCTCTGCTAGACTGGATACCCTTTTTACGAGATTGGATCCTGTTGGAAGTGGGGATAGTCACTAGCTTTAAAGACGCGGTTACCGGCGGGGTCATGAATGCGGGTAAATAAAATAGCATAAGCAAGTATTTGTTTTGGAAAAAAGTCTGCAATACTTAGGGAATGAGCATAAGTGAGTGGTTGCGAGAAGTATTGCAGTTCTAAGCTCCCCTTGAAAATCCAGCGAAGGAATTTATTCAATCGTGGATTATTCTAGGGGAGCCCTACAGCGTCACTCTTGTTCGTTGTCTGTATTGACATACTCTTGCGTTTTATTCTCGATCAGCTGGCACATGTTTCCTATCCCATATAGCGCAATAAATGAACCAAGCCGCGGACCGTCCGAATTTCCCAGCAAGACTTCGTACAACCCTTGAAACCATTGCCGCAAGTTTTCAAACGGGTACTTCTTTCCTACTTCGAAAACAATGCTTTGCAAATCGTCTGCTGAGATCTCTTGTTCTGCTTTTTGAAGTTCATCGAATAAATCCCTTATCGCTGTTTTTTCTAAGGCGGATGGCTCCCTATATTGCAGGTTAGGTTTCACAAAATCATGATAATACGCAATTGCATGATTTATCAGTTTATCCAATAAATCCGCATTCTCAGGAGTTGCCTCTGGCATATATTTTTGGACGAAACCCCACATTACTCCGGGGTTATCTGCCCCACAAACTGCCGCTAAATTAAGCAATATATTGAACGGAAGCACGTTTTGCGCACTAGGCGGCGCCCCGTTGTGTATGTGGTACACAGGATTGTCCACTCGTTTAGCGGATTCTTGCGTATCAAATTGGGACAGCATAACAATATATTCGTCAACGGCTCTTGGGATCACGTCAAAATAAAGGCGCTTGGCTTTTTTCGGAGACTGAAACATATAGTATGCAAGACTTTCCTGGGGGGCATATTTCAGCCATTCGTCAATTGTTAGCCCATTTCCTTTGGATTTTGATATTTTTTGCCCATTTTGATCTAAAAACAGCTCATATGACAAATTTTCAGGAGGTGTTCCACCAAGGATTTTGCAAATCTTTGACGATAGTAAAAATGAGGGGATAAGATCCTTTCCCGACATCTCATAATCCACATTGAACACGGACCAACGTCCCCCCCAATCTACTTTCCATTGGAGTTTACACTTGCCTTTTGTAACTGGAGTCTCTTCAAATTGCCCTGTTGCTGGGTTTTTGTATACAATCGTCCCGGCATCAACGTTGACGCTTTCGGTGTGGACCTGGAGGACTTTGTTTGTCACTGGGCATATTGGGAGGAATGGACTATATGTGGCCCTGCGTTCGTCCCGCAATGTTGGAAGCATGACCTCCATAATCTCATCAAAATGACGCAACACAGATAAAAGCATCTCATCGAAGTTGCCAGATTTATAGTGGTCCGTTGCGCTTTGAAACTCGTACGAAAAACCGAATGAATCCAAGAAACTGCGCAGCATTGCATTGTTGTGATGTCCGAAGCTGTCGAATTTCCCATACGGGTCTGGGACGCTAGTTAGTGGTTCTTCTAAGTGTTGAGCCAATAAATTTTGATTGGGAACATTATCAGGGACCTTCCTTAACCCATCCATATCGTCCGAGAACACGAACAAGCGCGTGGGGATATCTGACAAAAGGTTGAATGAGTGCTGAACCATTACTGTGCGCGCAACCTCGCCAAAGGTGCCTATATGAGGAAGCCCAGACGGCCCATAGCCTGTTTCAAAAAGGACATACCCTTTTTTAGGAGTGGTGCCATTCAACCGAGTAAGTATTTTGCGGGCTTCTTCGAACGGCCAAGACTTTGCACCCATTCCATCGTCTTTGGAGCATATACAGTTTTGAATAACAGATATCAGATCTAACATAAGGTAATAGGGTACGCATATCAATAGTAATTATGCTTTAATAGTACGGATTTGTTAGGAAAAGTCAATTCTCTGGTGGGAGTGTTGCTTTCGCGTTATGAAAAATGACTGATTTATACTAGGGCCCCCCAAAGATTGTTGACCAGAATATGAGACTAGCAAGCGTTTGGTTTCCTCAATGGTTGCAGTCTTTTAGGGGCACTATACAGTTCCGTTCTTAACTCCAATACGGATGGCCATCTCTCGAGCAGATCGATAAGTCCCATGTCTTCAAAAGTTATTCTCTGATGGAAACCCCAGTCGTTAATTCTCTTTCCCAATTCTTCTCCAAGATAGTATAAGTTTAAATCAAATGGGTGCTCTTTATTTATTGTTCTATTGATGACATTCATGTACTTAATAGTATTAGGTGATCTTATATCTATGAAAGGCAGCATTCTTGTTATATTGTCGTCTCCATCGTCAACATATGATTTACACCATCGTGCGAATATTCCGCCTGTCTCTCCTAGTTGAATTTCGCCTACGCAAGGGACGAAAAATTCCGAACCAGTAAGACTGTTCGCCGTAAATACCTGGTCAATTTCATTGGCCAGTTCATTGGCCTCTCTTTCATTTTTAGGATATATCACGATAAATTTGCCCCTTTGCGCTACTGCAATTACCCTGTTGTCATTCATTTTATTCATTCTATATAAATCATAGTCACATCTAGCACCGTAAAAACAGGTTCTCATGGCCTCCAAACTGAGCATTGCTTTATACTCTACCTTACGTTCATTCAGTATGGGAATAACTACGCTTGCTACTTGTAGTGCACTACTAGGTACCGCGGATATATGTATCTTCCATCCGCACTTACTACCATAACCGTAATTAGTATAAAATGGCCACGTACTTCCTATGG
>JAISRQ010000102.1 GCA_031273545.1 Holosporales bacterium | reverse complement strand
GAAAAGCTCCCTTTTTCCCGACGACACGAACGCCATCATTGATCAGATTTACTATTCGGTGCGCCCCAAAATTCAGGTGCTTAGCTTTAGCTCTTCACGTTCCATATTGCGTATGGAAGCAGTGTATCAAAAAACTATCATCTGCTCAACACCAAGAAAGGAATACCTAAACCCCCTACATGTATTCGCCTTGTAAATAAGGAAGTAAAGTATCGAACAAACAACATTTATTCATACTTTACAAATAGCAATGTATTCTTTCAGAAATAACGATTCCGTAACCCCGTAGGATAGTTAGAAGAAATGCGACTACAATGCCGCGAAAAAAAACGCTACGACAGCGCCGCAAAAATAGCAAAGTCATTCTCCTTCCGCATGGCTGTTCTCTGCCGTTCTTCTCCCTATTCACTCCACCTTGCTTCCGCAGGGTCAAGGTTCCCCCGCTTTATTTCGTTGTACTCTTCGCTGTTTTCGTCCATAAAGTAGTAATTATAATTCACCTCTTTTTCGATTAAATTACAAACGTAAGTGCTACCAAACTCTTCATTTGAATTTGCGTTGAGAGACATAACCAAAGCACGGTAGAACAAATCGTGCTTGCGACCAACAAATATTGGCTGTAGAAACTTGATTACTCTATCGCACACATAGTCAAATTGCTGAATTAGTTGCTCATTTGTTCTAAACACTAATTTTTCATCACCCCCTTTTTCTATTTTCATACGATTTCCGTTTACCCAATTCGCTCAAGCATGGATGCCACAGTCGAGTCCTTTACCCTGCTTCCGCGGGATGAACCAAACTCAAACGCAAACGCATCCTTCAAGCAGCCCCCAAATATCCCTGCAATTGTAGAGATGATGCCCACGGCCTCTCCTGGCAGCACGTCTGAGTAAAACGCCAGCGAAAGCAAGCAAAGCACCAACCCAAGAGCTGCGGACACCACCATCAGGTCGGCGCGTCGATTTGCGTGCCCCGCCTTCAAGATCTCCAGGTCCCGCTCCCTTGCTAGTTGCCGGTCCTCAAGCAGAGAAATCTCCCACTCTGTTTCCGATTTTAAAATTTCCCGCCGAAAATCATTCGCAAACGCATTGTTTTCACGTAACCGCGTTAATGCATCCTCAGGCGAAGAACTGCTTGTTACTTTTTTGGCGATATCTAATACTTCTGCAGCAACGCGTTCTGTGCTCTTGCTACCAGATAGCCATTTTACTAATGTTGGCGCAAACTCCACAAAGCTTAGCGCTGTAGTTATGAATGGAATTGCCATAATTACTCCTTTTCTTTGAAAAATAAATGATGTCCAATTTTCACTTGTAGCTGCATGCTTTTGGCCCAAAACGGAGGCGCATACAAACTCTGGGCATAGTAATGTGTCGCACCGTTCGTTAGGTCCGGCCAGCCCATCAGCAACACCCCCTTGGCCACGCGCATGCACGTTTGGAATGCGGGAAGCTGTTGCTTGGCGGCGCGTTCGATCTCAATTCGATTCGGGTCATTTGCGTTCCAACATGAAAATTGGAAGGGGGCTTTGCATATTTGCTCTACACTTTTGGCGCATTTGGCGCGGTTTACGACGACGTTGCCCACGGCAATTAGCGCAGCCAAACCGCCTTCGATGTAGTCGAGTTCTCCTCTTGCTTCGCCGTATATCGTTTCTGCAAGGGTTTGTATGTCTGTATCGGAGACGGGTAGGCCTTTGTAGCTAATATTTATACCTATATCGGAGACAGGTAGGCCTTTGTAGCTAATGTCTGTGCTAGAGATAGGCAAGCTTTTATTGCTTATACGATTGTGATTCAATTTATTCATCATTATTTACTCCTTGAAATGTAATAGTTAGTGATTTTTTTGATGCAGCCTCTACATGTAAAGATTTCATTACATGCCCCGCTACATTTATTGTTGCGTCCCCACGTTCGATGCATTCCTTTAAGCTCCACGGGGCAGGCTCCCTCGGCACGCAAACAAATGGAAGCAACTCCTGCGTTTGTGATAAAAACACACAAACAATTTTCGCTTCCGTTGACGCTCGCAGGTTCTTTTGCGGGAAAATAAATGCGGACTCGATTTCTTCTCCGTTCCACATTCCGCCAATATGCCACAATGGAAGGGCTGTGCCTGCTTCTGGTTTAGAGTACACAGGGATTCGAGTTGCAGAATGGGAGACCGTAAGCGTGGACCCAGGAGGAATATTCGGGAAAGCTTTTTCGAACAGGATTTGGCCGTGCTGGACGTCACCTGTTTGTATTCCATTTGAGTTGCCATCTATTATTTGTTCTAAGCACAATTGAACATTTGTAATTACTTGCGCTTCTTTGAATGGAATGCGTTCAAAATGCAATTTTCCAATGTCATATGTAATAAACACGTTCAGCGGTACGTACGTTGGTACAATCTTCGCAATGACGCGAACGCACGAAGTCGCAGCCAAGGGGTTGCGCGCTCGAACGCAAATAGTTGCGTCATTTAAGTTGAAGCCGTCAGTGGGACGAACGAGGTTTTCTGAGATTTGAAACAAATCGTCAATGTGTCTGCAGTTTAAAAAATTCATAATCACTCCTTATATATACGTGTGTTAATGGGTTGGTTAGTTAGTTGAATCAAAAGATAAAATTGTTTAGCTGTGTAAAATTAAAGCACAGAGACACTTATTTATTTGAGTCTCAAGTAGATAGACCAATGAAGACTCTTATTCGTGATCTAAGTCGAAGAATAGAATTGCGTATTTATTCGCGCCTTAAGCAGGTGAACAAGGTGTCGCTTCGTTTTTAAATCCTTTAGGCGAACAAAAATGCGAGTCGAATGTTTGGACAAGAACGCTTGCAACTCCTGCATCGTTGAAAATTGCGCCAAATTTGACGAAATCTTGTTGAATTGCGTTTCGGCGTCATTTTCAATTGCGACATCTGCAAGCCCTGAAGACTCCGTCAGCTCTTCTTCCGTTAGACCTTCGATCGCGCACACTTCCTCTATCTTTTCCAAGGCGTGCGGGGAATCCATCCATGCTTGCAACCAAGGTGGAACAACGGCAATTGCGATGTTGGCATACTGTTTCGCAACCCCTTCTTGTACACATGTGATTTCGCAAACTTCCCCGATAATGTGATTTCTCTCATACGTAATTTCGACGACCTGTTGCAAATGTAGTTTTACACCAATATCAAACAGAACAGAACACCGGACAATCGACTTGTATTTGCCGTAAATATCCTTTTTGAACGATGCAAATGCGTGGTACGCGATTTGGTTCCACAAAGGCCCAAGGGTAGCGCGGCGCTCGTAGCAACTCGCAACTTGGTCCAGGTCCTGCACCTTTAGATGCAAGGGTTCGCCGCCTTCACCGGATGGACAAAAGGGAAGCTGAAACGATAGCTTTTCCACTCGCTTTTGCTCGTATTCCCAGGCGAGTCTCCACTTCGCTCGAAACCAGTAACGAGGCAAGGACTTTAGCGCGCCGCCGACGGAGATGCTGGGCATTTGGATTGGGTAAACGTCGAGGACACCGGTTGAAGGTGGGGACGTTTGCTCGAAGGACGAGTCCATTATTGTGTAGCCGGATTTGTGAGTTTGGGCGACACATTCCCCAAATGTAGCGTTTAGGCTGTTGATTATGCCTTCCGGAAAAAGTGCGGAGATGCGGTCTCCAAAGTCAAAAATGCCTTCGTTGTGTTGGATCCAGTCAGCTTGCAGAGTTACGTCGAAGTGGGCTGGGAGGATTTTTTCTGCGAATTTCAGCGATTTATCGAAGACGTGTGGCGTAATGTCGGCTACGGGCGGATTTGCGGACGCGACGGCGGTGGCGGGCGGATTTGCGGACGCGACGGCGGTAGTAGCTGCGGGCGGATTGGTGGACGCGACGGTGGCAGTAGTAGTTGCAGGCGGATTTGCGGACGCGGTTATAGCCTGACTTTCTGTTGAATGCTCATCATTACTTACGAACATACAAACGTACAGCCCAAGCGAATCAGGTCCCGCCATACACGCTAATGTTCCAGAAAAAAGTATACAACCATCTTTTTTAAGTAAGTATACTCCGTCATTCGTAAATGCTTCCTTATCTGTATTTGCAAATGCTTTTTGATTTGTTTTCTCGTTCATATATTCTCCATTTGTGAATGTTTCCTTATTTGTTTCCTTATTCATATATTCTCCATTATTTATAAATGCAGGATCGTTATTAAAAAAACATTGAATCCGCATTTTGTTGATCTTATTCTCTTTTTTGTTGAGATCATCCTTTTTGTTGATCTCTATACTGATTATATTTTCGAAAACCTGTTGGGTTGGTAATACTAATTGAATACTCATAATTGTTTTTCCTTTATAAAAATAAAAATAAATAAATAAATTAAAATATCTGCTGCGTATCCCGGTGCCCCAAAATGAATGCGAACTATAGAATTAAACCTGCAATAAATGCAAATTTGTTCTGAACAGAGGTATAAACAATGGAGCGCAGTTCGTGGGACTTAGAGGACAATTGCTTGGGGTTGAGGACACAAATGCTTGGGGTTAAAAGAAACTATTGCTTGGGGTTGAGGACATGATCGCTTGGAATAAAGACACAGCTACGTAAAGTTAAAGGCACGGTTGCGTTTAAATGCACAGCTACGTGAAATAATAGGCACCGCGTGAAGTTAAAAGCGCCGCGACTCAGAATTAAAAGTGCACGTGACGAAAATTCCGGATTTTGGGACGGGTAGAAAATGGAGAGGCTCCACCCCAACCACCACCTTTGATCCTAACAGAAAAAAGTTAATGGACCGTTAATGATAAAAGTTGAGTTAAATATTCTCCAATCTCCCATTTACGATTCCTTAACCTATTTGTGTTAGGATCTAAGGTGGTGGTTGGGGTGGGACCACCTCTCTTTTTATCTTTTTATTTATCTTTTTATTTGTTTTTTTATCCGAAAAACAAAAATTACGCCTCCGCAAAATCCAAATTATACTCACTCCCCAAATGATTGCAGTCTTTTGGACAGCCAAACGCTTATTGTTCTTAATTTTCTGGACGGCAATCTTTGATGGCCCAGAAATGTTTCCACAAAGTTTAAATTCCATAATCTTTTGGTTTGGTCGTACGAATTGAATATTCATAACCGTTTCTCCTTCATAAAAATATAAATAAATAAATTTAAATATCTGCTGCGTATCTGTCGGGGGCCTCAAATGAATGCGAACTATAGAATAAAACCTTCAATAAATTCAAATTTATTCTGAATAGAGGTACAATACGATAGGGCACAGTTTGCGTAACTTATAAGACGATTGGCGTGAAATTAAAAGTGCACGTGACGAAAACTCTGGATTTTGGGACGGGTAGAAAAATGGAGAGGCTCCACCCCAACCACCACCTTTGATCCTAACAGAAAAAAGTTA